>JAJYAR010000068.1 GCA_021779435.1 bacterium | reverse complement strand
CCATTTCGCGCTGAGGCAGTTCGATGTACGGCAGATAAACGAGCGGGTCATGAAGTCCCTGGCTGACGTCGTTCTGCACGATGTCGGGCACGACGCCGACGACGGTGAACCAGGGCTGTGCCGCGCCGGGCGGGGCGCCGGCCTCGCGTTCGACCACCCGTAGCCGCTTGCCGATGGCATCCTGCCCGGGCCAGCAGCGCTGTGCGAAGGAACGGTTGACGACGAGGACGTGGGCGCCGTTTCTGCCGTCGTCGCCGGTGAACACGCGGCCGCGAATGGCTCCGACGTCAAGCAGGGAGAAATAAGACGGGCTGATGACGACGCCTCCGGTCTGGGGACGGCGGCGGGGGTCGATGGGAGACCGGCCCTCCGGTTCGTAGTAGAAGTCGGTCCAG
This sequence comes from bacterium, assembly GCA_021779435.1. The sequence continues at coordinate 8,968 of JAJYAR010000068.1, read as the reverse complement.
CCGTCGCCAGGCAGGTTCGAAGCCATGCCTACGCTGACAACCCCTGGCAGGCTGGCCACCCGCGCCTGCAGCTCGGCGTAGAACGATATCTGGGATGCCAGGGTGGGATATTTCGCGGGGCGAAGCAGTACATCCATGCTCATGAGATGGCCGGTGTTGGCTCCGACGGGAGTCATCGCCATTTTCACGAAGCTTCGAATCATGAGGCCGGCGCCGGAGAGCAGGACGAAGGCGAGCGCCAGCTCGGCGGTGACGAGGGTGGTTGAGAGGCGGCGCCCGCGCCGGCCGAGGCTTGCGCCGCGGAAGAGGCGGACGCCCCAGATTCCGAGCACTGTGCCTGCCGTGCCACCGGCCAGAGAAAGCAGGAGGCTTTCGACGAGAAGTTGCCGGACGAGCCGGCCGCGCCCGGCGCCGAGGGCGGCGCGGACGGAGAGTTCGCGCTCCCGTAGCACGGCGCGGGCCAGCAACAGGTTGGCGACGTTGCCGCAGGCAATCAACAAAACGAAGCCAACCGCGCCGGCCAGCGCGAAAAGAGTGGAGCGCGTGTCCTGGCCGACGAAGAAATCGTTGAAGCTTTCCAGCCGGACCTCGAGGCCTTTGTCGGTTTCCGGGTATCGCCGTTCGAGGTTGCGAGCGAGCGTGGTCAACTCCGCGCGCGCCGAGTCGATCGTGGCATGGGGAGCGAGCCGGCCGAACATCGTGAGCGCGCGGTAGCTGCGCCGGCGCCAGTTTCCTTCCGGTGTTAGGGGGATCCACAGGCTGCTGTCGCCGGGAAACCGCAAGCCGGGACCCATCACGCCGATCACGATGGTGGGTTCTTCGTTGACCCTGATGGTGGATCCGATCACGGAAGGATCGCCGTCGTAGCGGCTTTTCCAAAGGCCGAATGCGAGGATGGCGACCTTGGGGGACGAAGGCAGAGCGTCCTCGGCCGTGAAATCGCGTCCGAGGACCGGACGCTGCCCGATCAGGGCGAATGCGTTGGGCGACATGCGAGCGCCCTTGTATTGGTTCGGCAGGCTGACGTTGTCGCTCAAGTCAACGTCGAAGCGCGAGAAGGCGCCGAGGGAATTGGCGCGGGCCGGACTCGCGGGCTCGGTTTCGAACGACGTGGCTTCGCGCTGATAGTCGAGGAAGTCGGGATAGGAGACCCCGCGGCCTTCGTCTTCGTCGCCGCGCGTGGCGGCGATGTAGACAATCCGGCTGCTGCCGGCGAACGGCAGATTCCGGAGGAGGAAGCCGTTGGCGATGGTGAATACCGTGGCGTTCGCGCCGATTCCCAGGGCGAGCGCCACGATAGCCACAAGCGTGGCGCCCGGGCTCTTTTCGAAAAGCCTCAGCCCGAAGCGAACGTCCTGCCAGAGGCTGTTCATTTCACGGTCTAGTGTGCGCCCGCGGCAGGTTCGACGACCAGGAGGCTGAACGTGCCTGGAAGCACCGGCGGCCGGTGATGGGGTTGGGCTTCGCCGAATTTGGCCGAGACGAGGTAGATGCGGTGAGTGGTGGGGTCGAGGCCCATGTTGCGGGAGCGAGGCGGGGTGGGGACGTTTTCGACGACGCGGTAGGAGCCGGGCGAGTCCTGGTGGATGACGGTGAGTTTGCCGTCGGCGTTGGAGGCGAAGACGTTGCCGAGGGCCGGATCGAAGCCGGCGCCGTCGACGCCCTGGCCGATGGGGACGGTGGCGACGACCTTGCCTGCGTCGTAATCGGAGATGGCGAGGACGCCGCTACGGCATCCGCTGAACAGGCGGCGATGGGCGGTGTCGATGGCCATGGGGACGGGGTGCTCGCAGGGGGCGGTGGACCAGCGGCGGAGAATCTTAGCGGCTTTCGTGTCGATTTCGACGATTTGGCTCTTGTCGGCGATGTTGACGTACAGCTTACCGTCGCCCGCCGAGGCGCCATACTCGGGTTTCCCGCCGAGCGGGAGGTTCATGACGAGGTTTCCGGCGCGCGCGTCGATGATGGTGGCCGAGTTGGCGTCGCCGTTCAGGCTGAAGACGCGGCCGGAGGGCTGGTCGTAGAGGATGCCGTCGGCGTCGTCGGCGGCCGGGATGCGCTTGAGGATCTTGAAGGTTTTCAGGTCGAACATCACGACGGATTGGTCTTCGCTCGAGGTGGCGAACGCGTGGCCGTAGGCGGCGGCGACGGCGGTTCCGTGCGCGCCGTTGATGCCGGTGACCTCTCCAATGAGTTTGCCGGTGTTTTCGTCGACGACCATGAGGCGGTTTTCGCGGGCGATGAAAAGACGATGATTGGGCGGATCGGGGATAACATAATCCCAGCCGCCGTCGCCCCCGAGAACGTAGGTTCTGGCGACGTGATAGGAACCGGTTGCAGCGAAGGCCACGGCGGCGAGGGCGAGGAACGGAAGCGGCGTCTTCATCGGAATTCTCCTTTGGCTGTCACCACAGCATGGCGCACGAATCTTAAAATTCAGTGAAACCGCGTACAATTTTTGCGGCGCGGCGGCGCATAATCGAAGAGTCGGGAGGCATGGATGCCGCAGGGTAGCCGCTTGCGCAAGGCGCGGCTGGAAGTGGACCGGCGACGCCGCGAGGTGCGGATGTTCGCCGCGGCGATGCAGCACCGGACGAGGCCGGTGCTGGCGCAGATTGTGCCGATCCGTCGTTGCAACCTGGACTGCGCCTACTGCAACGAATACGACCGGACGTCGGCCCCGGTGCCGATCGACGAAATGCTGCGGCGGATCGACAAGCTGGCCGAGTTGGGGACGTCGATCATCACGATCAGCGGCGGCGAGCCGATGCTGCACCCGCAGCTTGAAGAGATCATCCGGCGCATCCGCTCGCACGGGTTGATCGCCACGCTGATCAGCAACGCGTACCTGATGTCGCACGACCGGATTCGCGCGCTGAACGAAGCGGGGCTGGACTACCTGCAGATCAGCATTGATAATGTCGAGCCGGACGGGACATCGAAAAAATCGCTGCGCGTGCTGCGGCAGAAGCTCGAGTGGCTGGCGGCGGAGGCCGAGTTCGCGATCACGATTAACTCCGTGGTGGGCGCGGGCGTGAGCCATCCGGAGGACGCGCTTGTAGTGGCGCGGAGCGCGCGGTCCATGGGTTTCAACAGCACGGTGGGAATCGCGCACGACGGCGAAGGGCAGAGCCGGGGACTCGACGAAGGCCAGTTCCGGATATATCAGGAGATCCGGAAGATGGAGACGGGCGTGTTCTCGTTCGCGCATTTCGACCGGTTTCAGGAGAACCTTGCCCACGGCCGCCCGAACGCGTGGCACTGCCGGGCCGGGGCGAGGTTCCTTTATATCTGCGAGGACGGACTGGTGCACTACTGCTCGCAGCAGCGCGGGCATCCGGGCATTCCTTTGGCCGGGTACACGCAGGCCGACATCGAACGCGAATACGAGGCGGAGAAAGGGTGTGCGCCGTTCTGCAGCATCTCGTGCGTGCATCAGACGGCGATGCTCGACCAGATCCGCGAGGATCCGCGGGGGATGCTGCGGGAGTTGATCGAGCGGCGGCAGGCCAACGACCCGAACTTCCGGACGCCGGTGATGCTGCGGTTTGTCGCCTGGGCGTTCCTCGACAACCCGCTGGCGGGAAGGCTGCGGGGAGCGATGGCGCGGTTTTTCGGGCTGCGCGCGGGCTGAGCGTTCTACACTGAAGCGAATGTCCGCCACCAGCATCGCCGTGGTGGCCGAAAAGCCCTCCGTCGCGCGTGACGTCGCGCGGGTTCTTGGCGCCGACAGCAAGGGCGAAGGCTATCTGCATGGCAACGGCTATATCGTTACGTGGGCGATCGGTCATCTGGTTGCGCTCGCGCAGCCGCATGAGATCGAGCCGCAGTGGCGCGCCTGGCGGCGGGAGACGCTGCCGATGCTGCCGCGCGAGTGGCCGCTGGTGGTCTACGACAAGACGAAAGATCAGTTCGAGACGGTTCGCAGGATTCTGAACTCGCCGAAGGTTTCGGGCGTTGTGTGCGCCACTGACGCCGGGCGCGAGGGCGAGCTGATTTTCCGCTACATATACGAAGCCGCGGAGTGCGGCAAGCCGGTGAGCCGGCTGTGGATCTCGTCGTTGACGCCGGAAGCGATCCGCAAAGGGTTCGACACGCTGAAGCCGGGCGGCCAATACGATCCGCTGGCCGACGCGGCGCGGGGGCGAAGCCGGGCGGACTGGTTAGTCGGCATGAACCTGTCGCGCGCGTATTCGCTTGCCTTCGGCGACGACTTTTCGGTGGGACGCGTGCAGACGCCGACGCTGGCGATGCTGGTGGAGCGCGAACTCGCTATCCGGAATTTCGTGCCCGAGGATTACACGGAAGCCGTGGCGACGTTTCATCCGAAAGGCGCGCCCGAGGAGAACACGTACAAGGGCACGTGGCTGCGGGACCGCGTGAAGAACGGCGAGGACAAGGAGACGCTGGCGCAAGCGATGCGCCTGCACGCGGACGGCGAGGAGGCCAAGCGCATCGTGGAGCGCGCGCGGACCGGCGATGCGCGGATCGAGACGATCGAGGCGCAGACGCAGCGGATGGCTCCGCCGCCGCTCTATGACCTCACCGAGCTGCAGCGCCATGCGAACCGGCTGTATGGGTTCAGCGCGCAGAAGACGCTCGAGGCGGCGCAGGCGCTGTATGAAAAGCACAAGCTGCTGAGCTATCCGCGCACGGACAGCCGGCACCTGTCGCAGGATGTGGCGCGGACGCTGCCGGCGGTGGTGAAGGGGATCGAAGGGCCGTATCGGGAGCAGATTGCGCCGGGAACGGGCGAACGCGCGCTGGGCCGGCGTTTCGTGGATGACGCCAAGGTAACAGACCACCACGCGATTATTCCGACCGCGGCGCGGGGTGAGAGGGCGCAGCTTTCCTCGGACGAGAAGAAAATCTACGATCTTGTTTGCCGGCGGCTGCTCAGCGCGTGGCACGAGGACCACGTGTGGTCGGTGACGACGATCATCACCGCGATTCGCAACGGTGAAATTGTCGACCGGTATCACACGTCGGGGAGCAGCGTCGAGAAGGTTGGCTGGAAGGTGCTCGATATCGCGCTGCCGAACGAGAATGCCGAGCGGGCGCTGCCGCAGGGACTCGCGCAGGGGCAGGCGCAGGATGTGATTGATGCGGAGGTGCTGAAGAAGAAGACGCGCGCGCCGAAGCGGTTCACCGAGGCGACGCTGCTGACGGCGATGGAGACGGCGGGCAAGACCCTCGAAGAAAAAGAGCTTTCCGAGGCGATGAAGGAGACGGGACTGGGAACGCCGGCCACGCGCGCGGCGATCATCGAGGTGCTGCTGAAGCGCGAGTATGTGGTGCGCAAAGGCAAGTCGCTCGAGGCGACGGACAAGGGAATTCAGCTCATCTCGGTTGTGCATCCGGAGGTGAAGAGCCCGGCGATGACGGGGCAGTGGGAGGCGTACCTTCGGCGCATCCAACGCGGGAATGCGCAGTTGGCGCCGTTCCTGAAGGGCATCGAAGAGTATGTGACGGAGGTGGTGGGGAAGGTGGGCAACACGCCGGCGCCGCCGCGTTCGACTGCGGCGTCTGTGAACGCTCCGGCGAGCGCGTCCGCTGCTCCCGCTCACGTGCCGGAGACGAAGCCGGGCACGCCACTCGTCGAAGTGCTTCACGAAGCGTTCGGGTTTCCGGAGTTCCGCGTCAATCAGGAGAAGGTCTGCGAAGCGGTGATCGCGGGGCATGACGTATTGCTGGTGATGCCGACGGGTTCGGGCAAGTCGCTCTGCTACCAGTTGCCGGCGGTGGCGCGGGGCGGCACGGCGCTGGTGATCAGTCCGCTCATCGCTCTGATGGAAGATCAGGCGGCGAAGCTTGCCGCGCGCGGGTTTCGCGTGGCGTGCATTCATTCGGGGCGGGACCGAGCGGCGTCGCGCCAGGCCTGCATCGATTATCTGAACGGAACGCTACAGTTTCTCTACATCGCACCGGAGCGACTGCGCGTGACCGGGTTTCCGGAGATGCTGGCCAAGCGCAAGCCCAGCCTGATCGCGATCGACGAAGCGCACTGCATTTCGCAGTGGGGACACGATTTCCGGCCGGATTACCGGATGCTGGGCCAGTATCTACCCAACCTGCGGCCGGCGCCGGTGATCGCGCTGACGGCGACGGCGACGCCGATTGTGCAGGACGACATCGCGGTGCAGTTGGGCCTGGAGAAGCCGGCGCGATTCATTCACGGGTTCCGGCGCGACAACCTTGCGGTGGAAGTGGTGGAAGTCGCGCCTTCGCAGCGCGCGGCGCTGGCCGAGCGACTGCTGCTCGACGAGGCGCGGCGCCCGGCGATTGTGTACACGCCAACGCGCCAGCAGGCCGAGAGCGTGGCCGCGACGCTGAACCGGCATTTTCCGGCGGGGGCATATCATGCGGGGCTCGACGCGAGCCATCGCGCGAGCGTGCAGGAGCAGTTTGTCGCGGGCGGGATCGAGGTGATGGTGGCGACCATCGCGTTCGGCATGGGCATCGATAAACCGGACGTCCGCACGGTGATTCACACGGCGCTGCCGGGGAGCCTGGAGGCGTATTACCAGGAAATCGGACGCGCGGGACGCGATGGCGTACAGAGCCGCACCATTTTGATGCACTCTTACGCAGACCGCCGCACACACGACTTTTTCTTCGAGCGCGACTATCCGGACGTGAAGGTGCTCGAGTCGATCTACAATCGCCTGGGCGATGAACCGGTGGCGAAAGACGAACTTCGCCGAAGGCTGCGGATGGATGAGGAGTCGCTCGATAAAGCGCTCGAGAAGCTGTGGATTCACGGCGGCGCACAGGTGGATTTCGCGGAAAACGTCAGCCGGGGGCATGACCACTGGCGCGAGCCGTACCTGGCGCAGGTCGGGCAGCGGCAGAAGCAGCTTGACATGATGCTGCGCTATGTGGAGAGCAACCAATGCCGGATGGCGGCGCTGGTGCGGCACTTCGGGGACCTGGCGAATGCGGAGAAAAAGTGCGGCATCTGCGATTTTTGCGCGCCGCAGGACTGCATCGGGCAGCGGTTTCGCGAGGCGACCGGGGCCGAGCGCGACGTGGCGCTGCGCGTGATCGAGACGCTGCGCGAGGAAGGCGTGCGTCCGACGGGAAGGCTTTACAGCGAACTGCTGCCCCACGAGGAACTCTCGCGCGACGAATTTGAAGAGGTGCTGGGCGCGCTGGCGCGTTCGGGCCTGGTGCGGTTGACCGAGGCTACGTTTGAAAAGGACGGCAAGACGATTCCTTATCGCAAGGCTGCGCTGAGCCGCGACGGTCAGGCGGTGGAGGGCATGCCGGAACTGGATTTTCAGATGAAATCCCCGCCGCCTGTTGCCGACGCGCCGTCGAAGAAGCGGAGCAAGAAGGGCAAGGCGGCGAAGAAGCGGGCCGCGGCGCCCGCGCCTCGAAGGCCTCGCCCTGAGCCGGAGTTCGACGCGGCCGCCTCCGCCGATGACGGAGTCGAGAGCGCGCTGCGGGCGTGGCGACTGGCGGAAGCCAAGCGCCGCGGCGTGCCTGCGTTTCGCATTCTCACGGACCGGACGTTGAAAGAACTGGCCGGCCGGCGTCCGGCGAGCGCGGCGGAACTGCTCGCCGTTCCGGGCATCGGCATCGGCACGGTGGAAAAATACGCGGCGCAGATCTACCGGCTGGTGCAGACACGGGGCTGAGCGCGGCCGCACCGGAATTTCGATCCAATCCAAATCTTCTCCGGCCTCGTATACCATAACAGCCGGGATGCGTCCGGGGAGAGGAACTTCTATTGTTCGCACTGCCGCTCATATTTTTTCTCAATCTTCTCAGCACTCCCGGCGACGCGGAACTGGTGGAGCGCCTGAAGCGGCGCGACCCGAAGGCGCTCGGTCAACTCTACGATCGCTTCGGCCGCGTCGCGTATTCGGTGATAGTCCGCATGGTGCGCGACGCCTCGATTGCTGAAGACCTTGTGCAGGAGACGTTCCTCCGCGTCTGGACACGCATCGGGAGCCTCGATACGCAGAAGGGTTCGATCGGCGTGTGGCTGGTTACGATCGCGCGCAACCGGGCGCTCGACTATCTGCGGTCCGCGGCAGCGCGGGAACGCCATGCGCCGGATCTGGAGAAGATCGAGCGTCCGTCGCTCTACCAGGACCTGGAGAACGATATCCTCAGGTCGGATTCCTCGCGCCGAGTTAAGAGCGCCATGGAGAAGCTCTCGCCGAATCAGAGGCAGGTGATCGAGTTTGCTTATTTCGAGGGTCTGTCGCAGCCGGAGATGGCGGAGCGGATGGGCCAGCCGCTGGGCACGGTGAAGACCTGGGTGCGCGCGGCGCTGAATGTCCTGCGCAGTGAAATGGGAGTAGCGGCGCCATGAACTGCGAAGAGCTTCGCGACCATTACGACCTGTACGCGCTGGGCATCGCGGAAGAGCCGGAGTGCAGCGAGATCGCGGCGCATCTGGAGCGCGGGTGCGAGGCGTGCCGCAAGGGTGTGCAGAAGGCGATCGAGCTTAGCGCGCTGCTCGCAAGCACCGCTCCTGCGGCCGAGCCTTCCGCGGGCCTTCGCCGGAGAATCCTGGCATCGGCCGGCGTAGAGACGCGGCGATTTCCGTGGGCTCCGGTGTGGGCGGCCGCGGCGGCATTCGCGCTCGTGGCGGCGGTGTATTTCGGCTTCGAGTATCAGCGCGCGGGCGAGGAAGCGCTTCGGCTGGAGAGCCAGTTGCGGCAGGAGCACGGAGAGGTGGCGCGGCTGAACGAAGCGCTCGCCATCATTAGTGGTCCGAATACGCAGGAAACCGACTTCAGTGCGGGCCAGCCGCGGCCGCCCCGAGGCAAGGTGTTCGTGAATCCCGGCCAGGGCGTGCTGCTGATCGCCTCGAATCTGGCTCCGGCGCCTTTGGGCAAGCTGTATGAGATGTGGGTGATTCCGAAGACCGGCAAGCCCGCGCCCGCCGGGCTGTTCCAGTCCGAAGCGAACGGCACGGCGATTCACATCCAGCGGGGCGCGGTGGACGTAGGTG
>JAJYAR010000067.1 GCA_021779435.1 bacterium | reverse complement strand
ACCCTGTTGAAGGAAGAACTCAAACACTGACCGATGGCCGCATTCACATACACCAAGGTGGGCGTTGTTGGCGCAGGCGTCATGGGCGCCGGCGTTGCCCAGAACCTCGCGCAGAAAGGCATCAACGCCGTCCTCGTCGACATCTCCGAGCCGGCGCTCGCCAAGGCGCGCACCGGCATCTTCAACGCGGTCCGGTTTGCAGCGATGATGCAGCGCGACGCCGCGGCGGCGGACCCCGAGCAAACCGTGAGCCGCATCGAGTTCACGACGGACTACGGCCGGCTGGCCGACGTCGAATTTGTTGTCGAGAACGTGGTCGAGAAGTGGCCGGTGAAGGAGCAGGTCTATCCGAAGCTCGACGCAATCTGTCCGCCGGCGTGCGTTTTTGCCGCGAACACGTCGGCAATCTCGATCACCAAGATCGCGGGGGCCACGAAGCGTCCGGATCGCGTGCTTGGCATGCATTTCATGAACCCGGTCCCGATGAAGACCACGGTCGAGGTCATCCGCGGGCACCACACCTCCGACGACACCCTCGCGCGGGGACTCGCGTTTCTCACCCAGCTCGGGAAGGAGGGGATCGTCGTGCAGGACCTGCCCGGCTTCGTCTCCAACCGCGTCCTCATGCTCACCGTGAACGAGGCGATCTGGGTGGTTCAGGACCAGGTGGCGTCGGCCGCCGACGTGGACAAGATCTTCAAGAGCTGCTTTGGGCACAAGATGGGCCCGCTCGAGACCGCCGACCTCATCGGTCTCGATACGATTCTCTATTCGCTGGACGAGCTGTACGCGGCCTACCGCGATCCAAAGTTTCGTCCCGCTCCGCTGTTGCAGAAGATGGTGGATGCGGGGCTTCATGGACGGAAGTCCGGCCGCGGATTTTTCAAATACCCGGTTTAACCCATACCCCACGTCAGCCTTTCCCTTACTCTTTTCGGTCCAATCCATACCCCCATGGCAATCGACGACGCCAAGTCCCGGGTCCGCGCCTTCCTCGAAAAATTCATCCAGGACGAGGAGTTCACCGACGAGGATGACATCTTCGCGCGTGGCCTCGTGAATTCCCTGATGGCAATGCAGCTCGTGCTCTTCCTCGAGAAGGAGTTCGCGCTCAAGTTCACCAATCAGGACCTCGACCTGAAGAACTTCCGCTCCATCTCCGCGATCACGCACCTCCTCGCAAGTCGTGGAGTGGTGGCAGCGTGATTCACATGAACCTCGCCGCGCTTCGCGACCACCTCGATCGCAACGTCTGCCCCAGCGCCGATACCTGGGATCGCGAGCAGCGGGTCCCGCGTGAGGCGTTGAACGCCCTCGGAGACCTGGGCCTGCTCGGCGCGATGGTCGACACCCCGTTCGGCGGCACCGCCTGCGATCCGCTTGCGTGGGGAGCGGCCATCGAGCTTCTGGGCGAGGGGAGCATGTCGCTCCTGAGTCTCGTCACGGTCCATGCGATGTGCTGCCACGCCGTCCAGCGCTGGGGACAGCCGGAGCAGCAACGCGAGTGGCTGCCGCAACTGGCTTCCGGCCGTTTGTTCGGTGCCTTTGCGCTCACCGAGCCGGCCATCGGCTCGGACGCGAAGAACGTGACCACGCGCTTCGAGGACGCCGGCGATCACTGGAAGGTCAATGGAGGCAAGCGTTGGATCTCGGGCGCGCAGATCGCCGACGTCTATCTCGTCATCGGCCAGGGACCGGCGGGGCCGACGGCCCTCATCGTTCCGCGACGCTCCGAGGGCGTTTCCGTCCAGCCGATCCGGGACATGCTCGGCTTTCGGGCGGCCCAGCTTGGCGAGATCGTTTTCAGCGACGTCCTCGTCCCGAAGGTGAACACCATCGGCCGCGAGGGCGGCGGGTTTTCCCACGTGGCCGGTTCTTCGCTCGACGTCGGCCGGTTCTGCGTTGCGTGCGGCTGCACCGGCCTCATCAGGGCGTGCCTCCGGGCGAGCGTGGACTACGCCCGCAGCCGCCAGCAGTTCGGCGAACCGCTGCGTGCGCACCAGCTCATCCAGGCGATGCTTGCCGACATGGCGACCGGCTACAAGGCGTCGAGCGCGTTGTGGCGCCACGCCGCCGCGCTTCGCGCAGCGGCCGATCCTGCCTCCATAGGCGAGACCACGACGGCGAAGTACTTCTCCTCCATGGCGGCAGCCCGCGCGGCCAACGACGCGGTCCAGATCCATGGCGCGAACGGGTGCGGCTCCGACTATCCGGTTCAGCGTTATTTCCGTGACGCCCGCATCGGCGAGATCATCGAGGGCAGCAGCCAGATGCAGCAGATCCTCATCGCGCACGAGGCGTGCCGTGAATTTGCCTCGCGCCGGAGGCCGGCCGTCGCATGAAGCTCCCGGGCATCAAATGCCTGGTCTGGGATCTCGATCAGACGCTGTGGAACGGCGTGCTGCTCGAGGGAGATGCGCTCACGCTGCGCGAGGGCGTTCGTGAGACGATCGAGACGCTCGACGGGCGCGGGATCCTGCAGTCCATCGCCAGCCGGAACGAGCTGGGCCCCGCGTTGGAGCAGCTGAAGCGGTTCGGGCTCGCCGGATATTTCCTTCACCCGCAGATCGGCTGGGAGCCGAAGTCATCCGGTGTTCGCGCGATCGCCAGGAACCTGAACATCGGAATCGACACGCTCGCCTTCATCGACGACCAGGTGTTCGAGCGGGACGAAGTCGTGTTTACCGAGCCTCAGGTGCGCGTGTACGACGCGGCGGAGGCCGCGGTTCTGCCCGCGAAACCCGAGTTCACGCCGAAGGTTGTGACCGAGGACGCGCGGCGTCGGCGCGAGATGTACCAGGCCGACCTTGTCCGCAAGGAGGAGGAGACCGCGTTTGGCGGCGCAAGTGATGCTTTCCTTTCGACGCTCGGCATGGTCCTCACGGTCGCGCCGGCCGGGGCGGACGACCTCGCCCGCGTCGAGGAACTCGTGGCGCGCACCAACCAGCTGAACACGACCGGACGCGTGTATGGTGCCGAGGAACTCGCGGCATTCCGCGTGTCGCCGAGTCACCGGCTGCTCGTCGCCGAACTCACCGACAAACATGGCAGCTACGGAAAGATCGGAGTGGTGCTGCTGGAATGCACCCGCGACACCTGGACGATCAAGCTGCTGCTCATGTCCTGCCGTGTGATGAGCCGCGGTGTCGGCGGCGCCTTGATCACCCTTCTACGAAAAGAGGCACGTGCCGCAGGCGTCAGACTGCTCGCGGATTTCCGTGCCACCGATCGCAATCGAATGATGTACGTCACCTACAAGTTCGCCGGCTTCTCCGAGGTCGGCGAGTCGGACGGCCTCGCTGTGCTGGAGGCCGATCTCTCCAGCATTCCCGAACTCCCGCGCTATCTCGGAGTGAAGGCGACAATGGGAGGCGCACTCGATGCCTGAGGACTCGAGGGAGCTGCTCGCCAGGGCGGTTACGGAAATCCGCCGGCTCAAGGCCGAGAATGCCGAGTTGAAGAAAACGGGGCCCCGCGCCGAACCGATCGCGGTGGTCGGCATGGCGTGCCGGTTCCCCGGCGAATGCGGCGATCCTTCGGCGTACTGGGATTTCCTGTCCGGCGGAAAATGTGCGATCCGGCCCACGCCCGCGGCGCGTTCCGGCGGCATGGAGGGGACGTACGGCGCCTACCTCGACGACACGGACCTGTTCGATGCCGCGTTCTTCGGCATCGCGCCGAAGGAGGCGCAGAGCCTGGATCCGCAGCAGCGACTCCTGCTCGAGGTGGCGTGGCATGCGCTGGAGTCGGGTAATATCCGTCCTGATACGATCGCCGGCCGGGACGTCGGCGTGTTCGTCGGCATGAGCGGCATCGACTACGCGCTCAGGCTGTTCGGTCCATCGAACCGCGGGCGCATCGATCCCTATTTCGGCACCGGTTCCACGGCCAGCCCGGCCGCGGGGCGGCTCTCGTATTTCCTGAAGGTGAACGGCCCCTCGATGGTCGTCGATACGGCCTGTTCGTCGGCGCTCGTGGCGATTCACCTGGCGGCGGAAAGCCTCCGGCGCGGCGAGTGCGAGATGGCGCTCGCGGCGGCGGCGAACCGGATCCTCGGTCCCGAACTCACGATCAATTTCGCGAAATCCGGTCTGCTCTCGCCCGACGGCAGGGTCTGCACGTTCGACGAGCAGGCGCAGGGCTATGCCCGAGGCGAGGGCGGCGGCGCGCTCGTGCTCAAGCGGCTCAGCGACGCGCAGTCGGCCGGTGACACGATCTTCGCGGTCATCCTTGGCTCTGCGGTCAACCAGGACGGCGGCTCGGGCGGCCTGACCGTGCCGAGCGGCGCCGCCCAGCAGCGAGTGATCCGCCGGGCGTTGAAGTCGGCCGGTCTGGAACCGGGTGACGTCGATTACGTGGAGGCGCACGGGACGGCCACGAGACTGGGCGACCCGATCGAGGTGAATTCCCTCGGTGCGGTGTTTGGACCGCGGCGCGATCCGGCGCGCCCGTTGCGCATCGGCTCGGTGAAGACGAATTTCGGACACCTCGAAGCCGCGGCCGGGATGGCGAGCAGCCTCAAGGTCATCGAGGCGCTCCGTCACGAGGCGCTGCCGCCGCACCTCAATTTCAGGCAGCCGAGTTCGCACATCGACTGGGCGGGCGGTCGCGTTCGCGTGGTCGACGCCCTGCATGCGTGGCCCCGCGGCGAACGGCGTCGCGTCGCCGGCGTGAGCGGGTTTGGTTTCGCCGGGACGAATGTCCATGTCGTCTTTGCCGAGGCGCCGGCCGCGCCGGCGGGTGTGGCGCGCGAAACAACGGCGCCGGATCGTCCGGAACTGCTTGTCCTCAGCGCGAGGCAGCCGGAGGCGTTGCGCGCCCTGGCGCGACAGTATGCCGACGCCCTGTCCGCGCTGCCCGCGGGTTCCTGGCCCGATGCGGCAGGCACCGCGCAATTCGGACGCGTTGCCTTCGGCGAGCGGCTCGCGCTCGTCTCCAATTCCCCTGTCGATGCGGCCACCTCGCTGCGTGCGTTTGCCGACGCAGGGAAGGCGCGTGGCGTTGCCGTGTCGCAGGCGCGCGAGAAGCTTCGCAGCGCTTTTGTCTTCACGGGCCAGGGCTCCCAGTACGCCGGCATGGGCCGCGGGTTGTACGACGCTCATCCGGTTTTTCGCGAGAACGTGGATCTCTGCGCGGAGAAACTTCTGCCGCTGCTCGGGCGTGAAATCCGGGAGGTCATGTTTGCCGTCCCCTCGCAGCCGGCCGGGAGCGGAGCTGCGCGCTCGGTCCTCGATACGTCGCGCAACACGGAAGCGTTGTCCGAGATCGATCGCACCGTTCACACCCAGACGGGCCTGTTTGTCATTGAGTACGCGCTCGCCCGGCTCTGGCAGTCGTGGGGTGTCCATCCGGAGGTGGCGCTTGGCCATAGCGTCGGCGAATACGCGGCCGCCTGCCTCGCCGGGGTTTTCGACCTCGATGATGCGCTGAAATTGATCGTGGCCCGCGGCCGGCTGATGGAGGAACGCTCCGCGGCCGGGGCGATGCTCACGGTGTTTGCCGACGAGTCCGTCGTCGCTGAGATGGTGAAACCCTATGCCGCCACGGCGTCGATAGCCGCGGTGAACGGGCCCGAGATCGTGCTGGTCTCCGGAGCCGAAGCGTCCATCGACGCGTTGCAGGCCTCTTTCGACAAGGCGCAGCTCCGTGTTGTCAGGATGCGCATCGGACGTGCTTTTCACTCGCCGATGACCGAGCCGATCCTCGATGAGCTGAGAGCCGTCGCCGCATCGCTTAAGCTGCGGAAGCCGACCCTCAAGCTCATCTCGAACGTCACGGGTGGCTTTGTCGAAAAGGAAGTCACCCAGCCCGAGTACTGGGTGAAGCATGTCCGCCAGAGCGTCCGGTTCTGCGAGAGCATCACGCTGCTCCATGCGCAGCAGCTCGACTTCTTCATCGAGGTCGGTCCGGACCCGACGCTGGTCGGCCTCGACCTGTGTTTCCGCGCCGTCCGCGAGAAGGTTTCCTCGAAGGCCAGGTGGCTGCCGAGCCTGCGTCGCGGACAGGACGACCTCCGCTCGATGCTCGACGGTGCCGGGCGGCTTTGGGCCGCCGGCCTGACTATCGACTGGATGCAGGTGCAGGCGGGGCGCGCGTTCAACCGGATCGTTCTCCCCGTATACCCGTACCAGCGGAAGCGTCACTGGCTCGACGATGCCCCGACGGAAACAGCGGACACGAAGCCGGCTGCGGTGGCTCCGACGGAGGAGCGCGTTGTCGAAGCGGCGGCTCCCGAGACACCGACCTGCGCTCCTGCCGCGGTGTCACCCGCGGCGGCGGAGGCGGTTCGCGCGATGGAGCCGGATGTCCTTTCCGAGGTGCAGGCCATCATCAGCGAGGTGAGCGGGCTCGAGCCCGCGGATCTGCCGCGCACGGCGAACCTGCTGGAAATGGGCCTCGACTCCCTGATGTTTGTCCGCGCGGGGCGCGTGCTCGAGAAGCGGTTCCAGGTGAACATCTCGATCAAGCAGTTCTACGAGGAACTGCACCAGATCGGACCGCTCGTGGATTTCCTCACGGCCCATGGCAAACTGTGTGCCGCCGAGGGCGAGCAGCGGGGTGAGGGCACCCCGCCCGCAACGAATGCAGCGTTGCGGGGCGAGAGCGCCCCTACCACGACGGATGCAGCGATGCGGGGTGAGGGCACCCTGTCCGCGACCCAGCCGGCGGCCGCCGCGGCCGCGAGCCAGCCGAGGATCGCGGCGACCGTCGACAGCCGGATGACCGCGGGTTTTGCCGGCCTGAAGCTCGAGGCCGAGAAGCTCACGCCCCGACAGCAGGCGTTCCTTGGTGCCTTCATCGAGCGGTACAACGTCCGCACGCGGCGTTCGAAGGAGCGCACGCAGGAGTGGCGCATGCACCTCGCCGACTGGAAGGCCAGCCTCCAGTTCAAGCGGAGTTTCAAGGAGCTCAAATATCCGATCGTCGCCGAGCGCGCCGCCGGTGCCCGACTCTGGGACATCGACGGCAACGAGTACATCGACCTCGCGCTCGGCATGGGTGTCCATTTCCTTGGTCATGCCCCCGCGTTCATCAACGACGCGCTGCACCGGCAAATCGACCGTTCCGCCGCACTCGGCCCGCAGGCCGATCTCGCCGGCGACGTGGCACGCAAGATCTGCCAGCTGACGGGCGCCGAGCGCGCCACGCTTTCCATCACCGGCACCGGCGCGGTGATCCTTGCCCAGCGGCTCGCACGCGCCGCGACGCGCCGGCCCCTCATCGCGCAGTTCGCCGGGGCGTATCATGGTTTCAATGGCGAGGTGCTGGTTGTCCCCACCGAGGAGGGGCCGCGCCCGCTTTCTCCCGGCGTGCCCGCGAACGTGGTCCAGAGCGCACGTGTTCTCGATTACGGCAGCGACGACGCGCTCGACTGGATACGCGAGAACGCGGGCCAGCTCGCCGCCGTCATGGTCGAGCCCGTGCAGAGCCGCCGCCCGGGGTTTCAGCCGCAGCGTTTCCTCCGCAGGCTTCGCAAGCTCACCGCCGAACTCGACGTTGCCCTGATCTTCGACGAGATGATCAACGGCTTCCGCATCCACGCCGGCGGCGCCCAGGCCTGGTTCGGCATCCAGGCCGATCTCGTCACCTACGGAAAGATCGTCGGCGGCGGCCTGCCGCTCAGCGCCGTCGCGGGCAAGGCCCGCTACCTGGACTGGATCGATGGCGGGTTCTGGCGATTCGGCGACGACTCAGCGCCGACGCCGCGCACGATCTTCACCGGAGGAACACACAACCGGCACCCGCTCGCGCTCGCGGCCGCCAACGCGGCCCTCGATCACCTGATCGCATCCGGACCAGCGCTGCACGAGGCGGTCAACCGCCGGACCGAGCGGCTAGGCAAGGAGCTCAACGCCTTTTTCGAGGCGGAGTCGGTCGCCCTGCGCGCGTCCTGGTTCGGCTCGCAGTTCCGCCTGGATACGCTCGGCGATCCGATCGAGATGGAACTGCTGTTCTATCTGCTGACGGAGCAGGGCTTCTACACGTGGGAGCAGCGCATCTGCTGTCTCTCGACCGCGCACACGGACGAGGACGTCGACCGCCTCATCGCCGCGGTGAAGCAGTGTGTCGGCGCCATGCGCGCGGGTGGCTTCGCCATCCAGGCCGGCGCCAACGCACCGAAGCGCATCCTTCCGCTGTCCTCCGTGCAGGAGCGGCTCCACGCGTTGTGCCAGCGGGACGGCGCAGAGATGCCGTATCACCTTTCCGGCATCTGGGAAATGCGGGGCCCGGTCGACACGTTCCGGCTCCAGGACGCCTTCCAGGAGATCATCCGGCGTCACGAGAGCCTGCGCACCGGCTTTGGGCTCATCGCAGGCAGGCCGTGCCAGCACATCTTCGACGAGCCGCGGTTCTTCCTCGAGACCCTCGACCTCGCGGGCCGCTCGCCGGATGCACTGCTGCAGTCGTTCATCAGGAAGTTTGACCTGGAGCAGCCGCCGTTGCTGCGCGTCGGCTACGCGCCGATCGACGCGACGCGCGGTTACCTTCTGGTCGACGTGCATCACATCGCCGCCGACGGGCTGTCGATGAACGTCATCCTCAGGGAGTTCGCCTCGCTCTACGATGGCGCGCGGCTCAGGCCGGTGAAGCGGCAGTACCGCCACGCGATCGACGAGGCAATGCAGCGTCGCGCAGGCCCGTCCCACCGCGCCGAGGAGGCGTACTGGCTCGGCGAGATGGCGGGCGGGCTTCCCGTCCTCGAACTGCCAACCGACTTCCCGCGCAACGGCGGCATGGATTTCCGCGGCGACAAGGTTCTCCTCGCAATCGATCCCGCGCACACCGCGCGGCTCGAGGCCTTCGCCCGCGGGCAGGGCGCCTCGCTCTACATGGTGCTCCTCGCCGCGTTCACGACGCTGCTGCACCGCCTGACGGAGGCCGGCGACATCGTCGTCGGGCTCCCGGTGGCAGGCCGGCCCGGCGCCGACAACGACGAGGTCGTGGGCATGTTCGTCAACTCGCTGCCGCTGCGCTTCCGTCCACGGCCGGAGGTGTCCTTCCTTGAGTTCCTCAGGCAGGTGCGGGGCACATGTCTCGGCGCATACGACCATTCCGAGTACGCGTTCGGCGATCTCGTCCAGAAGCTGGATACCCCGCGCAACCCGGACCGGAACCCGCTGTTCGATGTGATGTTCGCCTACGAGAACGCGGACAACCGTGCGATGAGGACGCGCGACCTGGAGATCGTCACCGTCGACCAGTACGAGGGCTCCGGGATGCTCGACTTCAACGCGGACATCATTCGCGAGGCCGGTACGCTGAACATCCGTCTCCATTACGCGACGCGCCTGTTCCGCCGCACAACGATCGAACGTTGGAGCGAGGCGTATTCGCGACTGCTGCACGCCATCGTCGCGACTCCGCAAGAGCCGCTCGGCAGGCTCCCAATGCTGTC
>JAJYAR010000066.1 GCA_021779435.1 bacterium | reverse complement strand
AGTCGTGCATCGGACGGCCCGCGGCCTTCGGCGCTTCCAGCACGGCGCCGGGAGGAAGCGGCGCCGGGTCCATGACCCACGAGTGGGGAATCAAATGCCGCAGCAGCTTCAGGGAACGCCCGCTCAACGCCTCCGCCCAATAGTCCTGCAGCAGGTGGTGATGGAACAGCGCGAGCGCGAGCTTCTCCTCCTGGAAGGGGCGCATCGGCGGCGTGATCGCCACCTCCCCTGCCTGCCAGGCTGAGAACAGGTACTTCTGCGTCCGGATGTTCTCGAGGTCGAAGAGCTCGAAGAACCGGTAGATGACGTCGATCTTCTCGGGATTTCCGTCCGCGTCGAAGAACAGCGCGTTCTCCAGCGGGAAGATATCCTCCGGACGCAGGCAGAACACGCGTTTTCCCTGCAGCTGCAACTGCTGGGCAAGCCACTGCATCTCCGGCCGGTAGGTCGCCGCCTCGTCGCTGATGACGATCGCGATCAGCGGGTTCGGCACGCCCGGCTTCATCGCCGCCAGCGCCGCGTGGAAGTTCTGGATCATCTCATCCTCGCCCCCGAGCACGCGGTCGCCCGCCCCCGATCCGGCGTACAGCCGGTTGAGGAAGGCGGTGAGCCCGATCCCTCCCGGCACGGAGTCGAGTTCGGTGAGCGCAAATCCGTCGTCGGTCAAAAGCAGATCGGGGCGCAGGACCGCGGGAAACACACCCCGGTTGGCGGCGTCGCGCGCATGCTCGATCAGCAGACCGGGCTTCCCCCGATCGAGGTAGTCGGCGACCCAGGGCGCGATAAGAGGCTTGTTCCGGAGCAGGTTCTTGCCGGCAACCGACCGGAGATAGAGCGTTTCGAGTGCCTGATGAAACTCGAGGCACGCCGCGCCGATCGCCTCCAGCTGGGCAAGCTGCTCCGACGAAACCGGCCATGCGTCGGGCGAAAGCTGCCACGATTTCGCCTCAAACAACGGCTGGGCCGCGAGAGCGTTGTGGATGGATTCGTACGCGAGACCGGTGCTCATGGAAGCGCCTAAGGTGACGCAGTTAGCCAGCGACGTCCAGTGCCGTGCTCGGCATCGGCAAGGCGGAAGGCTGAAAGCTGAACAACGCACACCTGCCGGACCAAAGCGCGAGCAAGCTCGCGGCCTACAACAACGGCAAGAGGCTGCGCAACGTGCGTGAAATCCAAACGCCGGACATTGGCGAGAGTCCTCAGCCTTCAGCTTTCCGCCTTCGTTCAGACGCGGCCCGTCACTCCTCCATCTGGATGTCCTTGTTCCTGTGACGCGGACAGCCGGCGCGAAGCCAGGCGTTGACGAACCGGTCCAGATCGCCGTCGAGAACCCCCTGTGTATCGCTCGTGCTGATGCCGGTGCGCAGGTCCTTCACCATCTGGTACGGCTGAAGGACGTAGCTGCGAATCTGGCTTCCCCAGCCGATCTCGCCTTTCTCGCCGTAGAACTTGTCCATCTCGGCGCGCTGCTCGTCCTGGCGCTTTTCGTATAGGCGCGCCTTCAGGACGTTCATGGCACTGGCGCGGTTCTTGATCTGGGAACGTTCGTTCTGACAGACAACCACGATGCCGCTCGGGATATGCGTGATGCGCACCGCGGAATCGGTCGTGTTGACGCCCTGGCCGCCCTTTCCGGACGAACGATAGACGTCCACGCGGATGTCGCTGTCGGGGACCTCGATGTTGATCTCCTCGGTGATTTCGGCGATCACGTCGATCGCGCAGAAAGACGTGTGGCGCCGTTTGTTCGCATCGAACGGGCTGATGCGGACGAGGCGGTGAACTCCACGTTCGGCCTTGGCATAGCCATAGGCGTTCTCGCCCTTGATGAGCATCGTGGCCTTCGTGATGCCGGCCTGGTCGCCCACCTGCACATCCTGCACCTCGACCTCAAAACCCCGACGCTCGGCCCAGCGGTTGTACATGCGGAAGAGCATGTCCGCCCAGTCGTTGGACTCCGTGCCGCCAGCGCCCGACTGGATCGAAAAGATCGCGTTGTTGCGGTCGAATTGGCCGGTGAGGAAGCACGCGATTTCAAGCTGGTCCAGCTCGGGAATCATCCCGGACACCTGCGCATCCAGTTCCTTGGCGTACATCTCGCGCTCGCCGTCGGAAGCCGCCTCGACGAGCTCCGTCATCACACCCACATCGTCCACCTTCTTTTGGAAGGCGACAACGGGAAGGACGGACTTCTTCAGCGTGTTGAGCTTCGCGATGTGCTTCTGAGCGCGTTCGGTGTTGTCCCAGAAGGTTGGAGCGCCCATTTCGGCCTCCATCGCCTCGATCTCGCGGGTCTTCTGATCGACGTCAAAGAAACCTCCATAGATGGCCGGCGCGCTTCTTGATGTTTTCGATGTGGTTGAAGGTCTCGGGTGCGATCATTGGGAAAGGCAGTGACGAAATTCGAAACCGTCATGGGCGCAAACGGCGACCTCCTAGGCAAGGAGAATTCCCTCGGACCGGCCTGTTTGAACCGGTTGAACCACAGATGAACGCGGATGGACACGGGTTCGGACGAAGGCAGGGTCAACCGCGAAGCACGCGAACGGGCGCCAACGCGTGTGGCGGTTTCGGACGTGCAATGTAGGTTGCGAGCTTGCTCGCAACGGGCGCCGGTCTCCGACCGGCGTCGGCGTATTGAGCCACGCCTTACCGCGGGATGGAGCGCCGGTTTGGCGGTAGGAGTAGATTCATCTGCGATGCCTTGGATGGCGTGCGGGCGCGCTCTCACGTGCCGGTCGCAAATGAATTTGCTCCTACAGGGATGCGACCGGCGTATCGGGCCAAACTCCAGGGTTGCGAGCTTGCTCGCAACGTTGCACGGCAAGCGCGCAAGCTACAGCCGAGCGTCTTTCAGCGCCCCTGCGATCAGGCATCTGGCAGGCTAAGTATTCTCCGTGAACGCTGTGTCGGAGCTCCGTGCTCTCTGTGGCCAGTCTGAATCCGGAACCAGGTTCGAATCTTGGACGTTACTTCGCGGCCTTCTCGGCGCGCTTCTTCTTCCACTCCCAGTACCACGCCACGAGGATGCAGACCTCGTACAGGAGATAGAGCGGCACCGCCATCGCCACCTGCGTGATCACCTCGGGGGTCGTCAGCACGGCACCGATCACGAACGAGAAGACGCACACGTGACGGCGATAGTGGGCAAGCTGTTGGCGCGTCAGCATCCCGATTTTCACGAGGAACAAGACCACGATCGGGAACTGAAAACCCAGGCCCATGCCGAACAGGAACCGCGTCACGAACCGGATGTACTCGTCGGCGCGCCAGTCCATCCCCTCGAAGCCCATGAAGCCCGAATAGGCCACGGAGGCCCGGAGCGCTACGGGCAGGAGGATGAAATAGGTCGAGAGGATGCCGAAGAGAAACAGCACGCAGCTCCAGAACACCCAAGGCAGGAGCGCCTGCCTCTCGCGACGGTTCAGCGCGGGCATGATGAAGCTGCCCATGAAGTAGATCCAGAAGGGAGCCGAAACCACCAGCGCGCCGTACAACGCCACATGGAACGCCACGAAGAAAGCCTCGGCCGGCGAGAAATTGTGGAGCTTCACCTGCAGCGGCCCTTCGTTTGAACCGGGGGGCAGCGGCGGAAGCAGCTTCAACGTGGCCACCTGTTGTTCGCCCACGTTCGCCGCGCCGACTTCGAACACCGCCTGCGGCGCCTTGCCGGGCGGCAGTCCGGCGAACTGCTCACGTGAAACAGGAAAAGGCCCGAGATTGTGATCGCCTATCTTGAGGGTGACGGTCGGCGTCGCCTCCTGGAGCATATCCATGTTCCGGAGCGGGTACTCCAGCACCGCCACGAGCTTGTGTGTGAAAAGCAGGCACACCACCAACGCGAGGCCCACGGCGATCGCGGAACGAATGATCGCCTTTCGCAGCTCCTCGAGATGTGTCCAGAACGACTGGCGCGGACCGCCCTCGTCATCCGGATGTTCGATTTGCGTGATGTCGCTCATGCGTTCGTGCGGGAAGCAACTTCGGTGACCGGCCCGGCGAATTCGAGATCAAAGAAGCAGCCAGTCCCGCCGCCGGCGCATTCACCAGCCAACCCCGGCGTCGTGCATCACGCTGCTACACCTGTCACCGCGCGGCGCACCCAGCCCAACGGCCGCCACACAGGCAAACGGACCCGGCGCGTGCCTTCCGCGTCACCGGGATCGAAGCGCAGTGCAAATCAGGGATCGAGGTACACGCCCTTGTAGCCGCCGATATCGACCCAGGTGCGGGGGATCGGACGGAACTCGGGAATATAGATCTGCTCGTTCATGAGCTCGCCGCGCTTGCCGTCGAAAATCATCACCCCGACTTCGTTTCCAACCGAGACGGGCATCATCATCGGCGTCCCGATCGTCTTGGGATCGTACCCGGCCACCATGTCACGGCCCTGCGCCTGCGCGAACGCGCGCTGCGCGGACGTTGCCGTGACATTTCTCCGCACCGGCACCTTCAAGGCGCTGTCCTCTGGCTTGTACGGCCACGGGGTTCGCGAATCGACGGTCTTGTCCAGGACCTTCACTGTCGTCTCGGCCTTCTGCGCCATTTTGGGCTTCGGCGACCACGCCGCGAGCAGCTCCTTCGGCGAGAAGGGATGCGTGTAAACCCGCCACCCGCCGCTCACCAGGGCGCCTGCGACGAGGATCCAGCTGAGCCCGCCGATGAGACGCACCGACCCGAACCGAGGCAAATCAGGGACCGGAGCGGGCGGAGGCTGAACGTTGCCCAGGGTCGCGAGCTCCTCCCGGGCTTTCTTCAGCTCTTCGGTGAGCGCCTCCGGCGTCAGGCCGTGTCCGGCCAGTTTCAACTCACGCCGGCAACGGGCCGGGCCGTCACGCCAGTTCCAGACGATGTCCGGCACATGCGCGCGTATCGCACGCTGCTGCCGTGACGCGAAAGCCATCCGGAACGCAAGGGCGGCAACGGCCGGCAGAAGCCCGTACGCGAGTCCGATCGGACCCGGCCAGAGCGCCGCCGCGGCAAGCCACACCAGGAACCAGACGAGGGCGAACCCGCCCCACCCGGCGATGACCGCAAACCCAACCTTCTCGGCGCGCTCGAGCTGGAGCCACGTGAGCGCCCCCGACACCTCCGCGGCATGGGCACGGACGATCTCGGCCCGGCGTCGCGCCGCCTCGGCATGCGTGAAGAACTTGAAGCGTTCGGGCGCCTCGGAAATCCATGCGAGTACAACGAGCTCCGCACGCCCGGGACTCTGCGCCTTGAAGAGTTTTTCGACGTGCGGCAGGTCCGACCCCGCGTAGTTGCGGGCGAGCAGTTCGCGTGTCGCGCGCAGCGATGGCACCGGCTCGACGGCCAGACGATGCACGCGGGCGGCAATCGCCGCGTCATTCGGCGCGCACCCGAAGCGTCTCAGGATCGACTCCGCGTCGCCCACCGTCCGGCCAAGCTCGTTCAGCACGCGACCCGCAGCCGCATCGACGCGCTCGATCTGAAGGGCGGTCGACCGGGTGCACAGCGCGCGGAGCACCATGATCGCGTCCGCCTCGCCAAGCTCTTCCATCATCGCAGGGACCGTGGTGTTCTCGAACGGCCGACCCCGCCAGATGAGCTTCGCGCCCGTCAGCTGCAGAAGCGCGAACATGATCACCGCCTCGCGTTGCGCCGCGGGGCTTGACAGCTTCAGCGGCAGAGATTCGGCAAGTTCGAGCGAGGAGGTCAGCTTTTCATGGGCATCGCTCTGCGAAGTCGACCAGCGGAGGAAATGGTCGAGCGGCCCGGGCGTCGTCGTATCGTACAGCTGCACGTTGTTCTCGCCCCAGTTCTCGGCGGACTGCAGCACGCCGGCGATCTCGGGCACGGAACAGGGCCGACCCCGCCAGCGGAAATGTGTTTCGGCGCGCCGCGCCTCATAGTGCTCCTTCACCGACTGACCACGTATCCACCGGTCGACGTTGTCACCCGTCCAGCGCTCCTCCAGCGGACTGGTCAGCAGCCCCTTCAGCAGCAGCGCAAGCTGCGGATCGATCGGACCGGGCATCAATTCGACGGCACCGGCATGCGGACCTTTCTGATCGGCCTCGAAGAGCAGTTCCTCGGCCTTCGCGCGGGCCGCCGCAGAGGGAGGCCTCGTCTCCGAGTTGGTCAGGTGCCCGGCAATGTGCCGGCCCAGGACCAACTCCTGCGCAATGCGGCCGAGCGACCACCAATCCCAGCCGCAGAGTCGCGGCCCCGGCACGTGGACGTTCAGCCCGAGCGCCTCTGGCGGCGCGTAAAGAGGATCCACCGCGATGGGCACAGGCTCCTTGCGATCGAACGTCGTCAGAGCGTCAAACCCGGTGAGCTGGCATTCGAACGAAGCCCCTTTCTCACGCACGAGGACGTTGTCGGGCCGCAGATCGAGGTGCACGAGTTCGAACGCGTGAAGCGAACCGATCGCATCCATGAGCTGCGCGACAATCGCCCTGACAGTATCGGCGTCGATGCTCGAGCGCCCGGAGCGCCAAACGTGAAGCGGCGTGCCCTGCGCCACATCGGCGATCTCAATCCGCCAGTCGCCGGCCTTCTGCGCCTCGCGCGCACGCTGGACGTGAGACGAGTCGATCCCGCCCAGCTTGGCCCAGGCCTGTGCACGAACGTCGGGCTCGACCGGATGGAACGCACGAAGGATGACCTCGTGCCCCCCTTCGACCGAGCGCCCAAGCCACGTCCGTGCGCCGGCGGACTCGCCGCGCTGTTCGATGATGTCGTATTTGCCTCGCCAGCACGCCCCCGCAACCGGGAGTTCGCCGTCTGCCGTGGCAGAAGCGGCCGGGGATGAGATCTTGACGCCTGAGCTGGCGCGCCCCGCCGAAGACGACGATTCGTCCTGCGCGGAAGGTTGAGCAGGTACGGACATACGTCCCATTAACGGCCCGAAACGCCGTCCCCTTAAGCGCGAAGGCCGGCCCCGCGCTGGGCGCGCATCTGGCTCGTTGCAGCCGGGGTCCGCTGCCGCCGGTGTCTTCGCCCGGCGCGCCCAGCGGTCGCGCCCCACCCCAATCCCCGGCCTCTGCGGAGGCCGGCTACACCGAACCTTACAACCGAATCGTGCCTGCAGCCTTCTCCTTGAGGAAGCTCGCGTAGGTCGACTCGACGCCCTCGTGCAGGCCAATCCGCGCCCGCCAGCCGAGCCCGGCCAGCCTCGACACGTCCAGCAGCTTGCGCGGCGTTCCGTCCGGCTTCGTCGCGTCCCACGCAATCCTGCCGCGGTACCCCACGACCGAGGCCACCTTCTCGGTGAGCTCGCGGATGGTCACATCCGTGCCGGTGCCGACATTGATCCAATCGGGCGGGTTCGAGGTCCCGACCAGGAACGCGCAGGCGTCCGCCAGGTCGTCGACATGCAGGAACTCGCGACGCGGCGAGCCGGTGCCCCACGCAACGACCTCCGGAAGGTTCTTCTCCTTTGCCTCGTGGAAGCGCCGGATCAGGGCGGGAAGGACATGCGAGTTCTGCGGGTGGTAGTTGTCACCCGGGCCGTACAGGTTCGTCGGCATCGCCGAATGGAACAGCACGCCGTACTGCTGCCGGTAGAACTGGCACAGCTTGAGCCCGGCGATCTTCGCGATGGCGTACGCCTCGTTCGTCGGTTCGAGCGCGCTCGTCAGCAGCGCATCCTCGTGGATCGGCTGCGGCGCGAGCTTCGGATAGATGCAGGAGCTGCCAAGAAACAACAGGCGCTTCACCCCGCTGCGGAAGGCCGCGTTCACCGTGTTCGAGGCGATCGCGAGGTTGTCGAACAGGAACTCCGCCGGATAGGTCGCGTTCGCATGAATGCCGCCGACCTTCGCGGCGGCGATGATCGCGAGCTCCGGCTTCTCAGCCGCAAAGAACGCGTCGACCGCGCCCTGGTTGAGCAGATCGAGCTCACGCCGGTCGCGCAGCACGAGCGAGACGCCGGCTTCGCGCTGGAAGCGGCGCACCAACGCGGAGCCGACCATGCCATTGTGCCCTGCGATAAAGACCTTCATGGGATTTCAGAGGTTCAGGCGAAAGAGACCGTAGGTTGCACGCCGGCGCGCAACGTTGCGAGGAAGCTCGCGACCACCTCCCGTCGGCCGACGTGTTGGGTTACAGCTTGGCGACCTTTGCCTCGTGCTTCGCGAGCGCGAGGTCGTGATCGACCATGATCTTCACGAGTTCCTTGAAACGGACCTTCGGCTCCCAGCCGAGTTGCTTCCGCGCCTTCGCCGGGTCGCCGATGAGCAGTTCGACCTCGGCGGGGCGTTCATAGCGGGTGTCGTGTTTCACGTACTTCTCCCAATCGAGACCGAGCTGGCCGAATGCCTCCTGACAAAACTCGCGGACGCTGTGCGTCTCATTCGTGGCCACCACGTAGTCGTCGGGTTTGTCCTGCTGGAGCATGAGCCACATCGCCTCGACGTACTCCTTCGCGTAACCCCAGTCGCGGCGCGCGTCGATGTTGCCGAGGTAAAGGTCTTCCTGCAGGCCCTCCTTGATGCGGGTCGCCGCGCGCGTGATCTTGCGGGTCACGAACGTCTCGCCGCGTCGCGGGCTCTCGTGGTTGAAGAGGATGCCGTTGGACGCATGGAGCGCGTAGCTTTCGCGATAATTCACGGTAAGCCAGTACGCGTAAACCTTTGCGCAGCCGTACGGTGAACGCGGCCAGAACGGCGTCGTCTCCGTCTGGGGCACCTGCTGCACCTTGCCGAACATCTCGGACGAGGACGCCTGGTAGTACCGCACCTTCTTCACGAGGCCGGCCTCGCGGATGGCCTCGAGGATTCGCTGCGCGCCGAGACCGTCCACGTCGCCGGTGTACTCGGGAATGTCGAAGGAGACACGGACGTGCGACTGCGCACCGAGATTGTAGACCTCGTCCGGCTGGAGCTCGTACAGGAGCTTCACCATCTGCACCGAGTCGGCGAGATCGCCGTAGTGCAGGAACAGCCGCACCCCGTTCACATGCGGATCACGGTACAGATGGTCGATCCGGCTCGTGTTGAACGTCGAGGCGCGGCGAATGACGCCGTGAACTTCGTATCCTTTGGCGAGAAGGAGTTCAGCGAGGTACGAGCCGTCCTGGCCAGTGATACCGGTGACGAGGGCTTTTTTCATGGAAGGAGCGCGAGGCTAGGTGCCTAAACGCGCGTGCCGCAAGCCCTCACAATGGAATAAATTGCCGGGGTGGTGGACAAAATCGACAGCACCCGGCGGCACCGGCGTCGCAGACGTTCCTGGTCCCGGACATCGCAAATGAATCGGCGCCTGCGGCCTGCAAGTTGGAGCAGATTTATCTGCGATGGATCGGTGGCGTGGCGTCGTTTCCACGCGGGCTGGGTCGCAAATGAATTTGCTCCTACCGGGAACCGGTCTGCGTCCCGGACCACATCGGCGCCGGCGGTCTGCAAGTAGGAGCCGGTTTATCTGCGATGGATCGGTGG
>JAJYAR010000065.1 GCA_021779435.1 bacterium | reverse complement strand
CCGGGCCAGCGGGATTCGCCGAGGTAGTCGATGCCGGTCCACATGAAATGTCCGGTCACGTAATCGTGCGTGAGCGCGAACTTCCACAGCTGTTCAACCCGGAGAGGGGCGCTGGCGTACGTGGCGCGTTCGGGCGTTCCCGCGAGCATCGAGCGGAAACCGTAGCTGCCGCGGACGCCGCCGAGACCGGTGTCCTCGGTGCCCACGAAACGCCGCTGCGGAAACGCGGAGCGGTCGGGGCCGAAGTAGGACTCGCGGCGGTCGAGCCAGCGGTCGACGTAGTTGTAGCCGACGATGTCCAGCAGGTCCGTGAAGGCCTTTGGCGCGGGACCCTCGTCGGTGAACACGCGGTCCATCGCCGCGGTGACGGGCCGGGTCGGGTCTTCGCGATGGCAAAGCTCGACCAGCGGTTTCAGCACCTCCGCGCCCTTCGGATCGCGCTGCTCGCCGATTTCATTGCCGACGCTCCACATGACGATGCTCGGGTGGTTGCGGTTCTGGCGAAGCTGGGCGACGAGGTCGCGCTCGAACCACTCGGCGAAGTACTTCGAATAGCCGTGCTTGATCTGCGGCTTCATGAGCGTCCACTCGTCGAACGCCTCGTCCATGACCAGCAATCCGAGCCTGTCGCACAGGTCGTAGAATTCAGGAGCCATCGGGTTGTGACTGCAGCGGATCGCCGTGACGCCCATCTGCTGGAGCAGGCGGAGACGGCGCTCCAGCACCGCCTCCGGGACGGCCGCGCCCACGGCGCCGGCGTCGTGATGGATGCACACGCCCAGGAGTTTGGTGGGTTCGCCGTTGAGCAGGAGTCCGCGGTCAAGATCGTAGGCCAGCGTGCGGATTCCGAACGGCGTGCTGTATTCGTCGAGCACGGCGCCCTCCCGCTCGATGGTCGTGCGCAGCGTGTAGAGAACGGGAGTGCGGGGTGACCAGAGTTGCGGCGTCCTGACGGCGAGCTCCTGCTCGACGATGTGTTCGCCGACGGGCGGCACGCCGGCGTTCGTCTGCGCAGCGGTGCCGACGGGGGAACCGTCGGGGCCGACGAGCTGTGTGCGCACGAGAATCTCGGCGCGTGCGGCGGTCTCGTTGGCGATGCGGGTGGCGACCCGCACGGACGCGCGCTCGGTCGTGACCTCGGTCGTGGTGACCTGCGTGCCGGAGCGGGCGACGTGGATGTCATTCGTCGCGGTGAGCCAGACGTGGCGGTAGATGCCGGAGCCCGAGTACCAGCGGCTGTTCGGCTGGGCGGAGTTGTCGACGCGGACCGCAAGGATGTTCGGCTCGCCGAATTTCAGGTGAGGCGTGAGGTCGCAGGCGAACGTCGTGTACCCGTACGGCTGGTAGGCCACGTGCACGCCGTTGATCCAGACGTCGGCATTCATGTAAACCCCGTCGAATTGGACGGTGATGCGCCGTCCGCGCATGTCGTCGGCGAACGCGAGCGACTTCCGGTACCAGCCGATGCCGGTCGGAAGATAGCCGCCGGAGCCGGCGGTGGGCGCCTGCTGGTCGTAGGGGCCCTCGATGCTCCAGTCGTGAGGCACGTTGAGGGTCCGCCAGGAGGAATCATTGAAGGCGGGCTGCTCGGCGCCGGAGGCATCGCCTTTCAGGAACCGCCAGCCGAAGTCGAGCGATTCGCGGACGCGGGCGGCTTCGGCGCCGTGGACGGCGCAGGCGACGAGAAACATGACGGCCGCAAGCAGGGACCGCAGGCCGGACGGAGTGGCAGGATTCATGGGGTGAAGGCAAGACGAGGCGGGAGGTGGGAAGGATTCGCCGGGGCCGGCGGCTGTGCCGAACAGAAGATACCTCAGCCGGGTCAGAACACGATTCAGACCAAGCCATGGGTAACCGCGAAGTCCGCGAAGGAGCGCGAAGGCGCGTGGTGGTCTCGGACTTTCGCGCCCGTTCGCGCCCTTCGCGGTTCACTATCGTTTGGACTGAGCCGGTCTGAACCACAGATGGACACGGATGGACACGGATCCGGACCGAGTCATGGGACCTGCGCGCAATTTGTGTCGCCCAATCGAGTTGGAGGATGACCCGACGCGGGCTGAAGCGCAGCGCTACGTTGGAGCGGCCGGGCTGGCGTCGAAAAATCTAAGCTTTGAGTTCGGGAGGAAATGCGGACATCGGTGGTCGCGATGAACCCGCAAGAGCTCGCGCGTTTTTTGAAGTCACGCGTCCGTACCGTGCGCGACTGGCCGAAGCCGAAGGTGAACTTCCGTGACGTGACCACGCTCTTCAGCGACCCCGAGGCGTTCCAGGCGATCGTGCGCGCGCTGTCGGCGGAGGCGGTCAGGGTCCGCGCGGACCGCGTGGCGGCGGTGGATGCGCGCGGCTTCATCCTTGGCGGGGCGGTGGCGTACGAGACGAGGAAGCCCTTCGCGCTGGTCCGGAAGAAGGGGAAGCTGCCGTTCAAGACGGTCTCCGCGGAGTACCAGCTGGAGTACGGCGTTGCCACGGTGGAGATCCACGCGGACGCCTGTGCTCCGGGAGAACGCGTGCTGATTGTCGACGACCTGATCGCGACCGGCGGAACCCTCCTTGCGGCGTCGCGGCTGTTTCGTCAGCTCGGCGGCGAGGTGGTGGGCGTTGCGGCGGTGATCGATCTGCCGGAACTTGGCGGGTCGGAGAAGCTTAAGGCGGCAGGGCTCTCGGTGCAGACCCTCTGCGAGTTTTCGGAGCTCGAGTGACGGTTTGGCAGCTTCGGGCCTGAGTATTTTCCGTAGCCCGGGTGCGGACGAAATTCGTGGCACATCCGCGCGCTTTCCTTTCATTGAGCGGCCCTGAGGAGTGCGCGTCGTCTGCACCATCCCGCAAGACGTCAGGTGAAACCGGACGCTTTCGGTATCGTGTGGAAGACGCCAGCGCCATGCCCACGTCCACCTTGCATCCATCCATCCCACTGACACCCAGCGAAGAGACGCTGGCTGCCAGCGTTTCCGGTTTGGCGGAGCTGGTCCTGATCACCCGGGCGAATCTCGACCGGCCGGGACCGACCATCGTGGCGGCGAGCCCGGGGATGGCGGAGCTGACAGGCTACCCGCTGGAGGAGCTTATTGGCCGCAACCCGAGGATGTTTCAGGGCCCATTGACGGATCGTGCGTTGCTGAGCCGGCTGCGCCAGGCCTGCGAGCGTGGCGAACAGTTCGTCGGACAGGCGGTGAATTACCGCAAGGACGGCAGGACCTACCTTCACGAGTGGAAGATCGATCCCATCCGCGACGCGGAGGGACGGGTGACACATTTTTTCTCCCTGCATCGCGATATCACGGCCGACCGTCCCTTTGCCATGGAATGGCTTGAGGCGGAGGAGCGGGCGCGTGTCGCACTGTCGCAGGCGACGGAGCAGATGCGGCTGATTGCGGAGGCGATCATCGTGCTCGAGAAGACGAAGCGCAGTTTCCAGTCGAAGGAACTTGGCGAACTCCGGAAGCGGCTCGCAGAGGTGAGCCGCGCGTTTGGAGCGCAGTCCTCGCGTCCGGCCGGGAAGTAGCCGGGACGCATCCACTCTTTTCTAAAGTCGCGATTCACAAGGTCGATAGAAGCAGCACATTGTCGGCGGGTCACCAGCCCCGGCCGGCCTTTTCCGGGCAGGTGTCAGGCCTGCAAGCGAGAGGAACAATGGCAGCGCAGCAGGATCGCGCGCGTTCGGTCCGTTCCAGCCATGAAAAACCTGACCATCACCCATCGTGTGGCGATTGCCGTAGGATTCCTCTGTCTCGTGATTGCAGCCCTGAGCTGCTTCGCGATCTTCCGCTTCTCCAGCCTGCGGGGGATCAGCGGGGTGATCAGGGACGATGCAATCCCGGGCATGATCGCCGCCGGGAAGATCAACGGCCTGCAGGCCGAATCTCAGCTCCGGCTGCTTCGGCTGCTGCTGACGCCCGAGCCCGCGAAGCGCGCGGCCATCCGTGGTGAAATCGACGAGATTGCGAAGAGCATGACCACCACGCTCGAGCAGTATGCAGCGTCAGTGAAGTCGGCCGACGACAGGAGGAATCTCGAGGTGCTGCAGCAGCTGCGCGTGGAATTCCTCAAGCAGCGGAACCGGTATATCGAGCTGGTCGAAACGGACCATGACCAGGCCCTCGTCCTTGCGTCGGGAGGGCTCCGCGACGCGTACACGGCCTATGCGAAGCAGGGCGACCTGGTGTTCGACCACAACGTCCAGCAGGCGCGCGAGAGCGGGGATTCCCTTGCGAATGAGGTTGCGACCGACATCCGGGTGGTGCTCATCGCGGGCATCCTCGCGCTGGCGATCGGAATCGCCGGCGCCGTGCTGCTCGTGATCGGACTGAACCGCGTGCTCAAGCGCATATCCGCCTCGCTCGCCGAGGGCGCCGAACAGGTCGCCGCCGCCGCGGGCCAGGTATCGGGGTCGAGCCAGTCGCTCGCGTCGGGCTCGAGCCAGCAGGCGGCCTCGCTGGAGGAAACCAGCTCGGCGCTCGAGGAGATGTCCTCGATGAGCAAGCGCAACGCGGACAACGCCGCGCATGCCAAGTCGCTGTCGGATGAGACGCGCACCGCGGCCGACATCGGCGCCGCGAAGGTGGCGGAGATGCAGACCGCGATGGCGGCGATCAAGGCGTCGTCCGACGACGTCTCGAAGATCATCAAGACGATCGACGAGATCGCGTTCCAGACGAACATCCTTGCGCTGAATGCGGCGGTGGAGGCGGCGCGCGCAGGCGAGGCCGGTGCCGGGTTTGCGGTTGTTGCCGATGAGGTGAGGAGCCTGGCGCAGCGTGCCGCCGGCTCGGCCAAGGAAACCGCCGGCAAGATCGACGAGTCGGTGCAGCGGAGCGCCCAGGGCGTCGCGATTTCGGAGGAGGTGGCCAAGGCCCTGGCCGAGATTCGCACGAAGGCGACGGGGATGGACGCGCTGGTCGTGGAGATCAGCACCGCCACGAGCGAGCAGACCCGCGGCATCGCACAGGTGAACGATGCGGTGTCGCAGATGAACACGATCACCCAGGCGAATGCCAGTAATGCGGAGGAGTCGGCGGCTGCAGCCGAGGAGCTGACGGCCCAAGCCGCCTCGCAGCGTCAGGCCGTCGACGAACTCCAGGCCCTGGTCGAAGGCGCGCGCACCCGCGCGGCCTCGCCGGCGCCGCTGAACCAGAAGCACCGGTCGACGGGGAACACGAGCCACCGCCCGGCGTCGCGCCCGGCGCCACGTCCGCATCACGCGAACGGCTCTTCGAACGGCTCGCCGGTCCGGACCGTCACCGTGCGCTCCAGTGACGACAACTTCTCGGACAATTTCTTCGACTCCTCCGATGACGCCGACGGCCGCCCGGCCGCGAAGCCCATCAGGGGACGCTGAAGTTGCGCAACGACGCCCCACCCACGTCCCCACAGGCACATACCCATGTGATGGGAAAACCCCGCGGCGGCATCCGCACACGTCTTCCCACAGGCGTGTTGGCGGCGGCACGCGTGTCGGTGCCCCCCCGGCCTTACCGGGGCTGCTGCTCAGGCATCCGCACGAGCAGTGGTCCTGTGGCGGCGGGGTTCGATACCGGCGCGCGCCGCTGCCGCCGCGGGTTCAATGGGGTGGCCGGGGGTTACCGCCGGCCGGAGCTGCGCGCGTTCCGGGGACGGGTCGCCTCGGCCTGGCGCCGTGCCGGACTCTTTGCGCCCTTCGGCATGACCGAGCGCTTGCCGGCGCCACTCTTTTTGGCAGGGGATGTCCGGCTCCGCGTGCCCTTCGCCTGCGATTTGCTGCGCCGAGCCTGTGTGGACGCCCGACCGGTCGCAGCCTTTGCCTTCGCTTTTGATGCAGTTGCCATAGGATTTTTTCTCCCGGGCGGGATCATTCACGCCCGTGGCAGAGTGCGGCGCCCGCGGAAGTTGTTCCCGGTTGGATGACAGTAGGCCGCCGCGGAAAGCGTATCGGGACGGACCGCGGCGCTGACGGCGGCCGCGATTTCATGCGTGCAGCGGAAGCCTGTGTTTGCTGTGTTGGCTCCTTATGTCGGATTGGCGATCGCGTTCGCGTGTCATTTGGGGGCAGCCCGGTTTTCCCGGTCTGCTCGGATCCGCGTTCGTCCTTGGGCTCGGGTTTTCCTTTGTGTCCCCGTTCCTTTCGCTCTGGGGCACGAAGGAAGTCGGCATGCGGCCGGTGGCGTTCGGCATGTTCATGACGGTCACGACGCTCTCGGCGATCTTCGTGGCAACGACGCTGGCCCGCTGGTCCGACACCCACGTTCCGAGGAAAGCGATGCTCCTGCTGGGCGGCTTCGGTGGCATGCTCGGGTACGCGAGCTACGCGTTCCTTCGCGATCCCCGGATCCTGCTGGTCGCGGGCTGCACGTTGCTCGCGCTGGCGGCGCTCTGTTTTTCGCAGCTCTTCGCCTACACCCGCGAACGCTTCTACGATCGGGCAATCCCGGGCATCGCGCCTGGCTTCCTCCTGAGCGTCGTGCGCGTTTGCTTCTCCGTGGCCTGGACCGCCGGCCCGTCGATCGGCGCGTGGATGATGGTGAAGTACGGCTTCCAGGGTCTCCTGCTCGGGGCGTCCGCCCTCTACGCGGTCTTCGTGATCGGCGTCCTCCGGTACGTGCCGTACGAACCCCGGCCGGCTCATCTGAAAGAGACGCCGCGCGACCCGGTTTGGCGGGTCCTGACGCGCGGCGACATCCTGGCGGTGTTTGTCTCGTTCTTTCTCGTGTTCGCCGCGCACACGATGAACGCGATGAACCTTCCGCTCATGCTGACGAACGTGCTCGGCGCGAGCGGCACCCAGCTGGGAATCGCCTTCGGGATCGGTCCCGCGGTCGAGATTCCCCTGATGCTGTGGTTCGGCCATCTCGCGGGCCGGGGCCATTCACTCCGCCTGATCCGCACCGGCGCCGTCGTGACGATGATCTATTTCATCCTGCTGAACCGGGTGACGGCGCCGTGGCATGTGTTCCTGCTCCAGGCGCTCCACGGAATGTCGTTCGCGATCATGTCGAACGTGGGGATCATGTTCTTCCAGGACCTCATTCCCGGGCAGCCGGGACTTGCCACGACGGTGTTCGCGAACGCCGCCAACGTGGGCAACCTGGTCGGCTTTTTCGGCTTTGGCGCGCTCGTGGAGCGGCTCGGCAATCGCGGGCTCTTCCTCGCGTCGGCAACGCTGACCGCCGGCATGGTCGTCCTCTTCCTCGTTTACCGGCCGCGAACCCGGCACGACGACTGCTGCCCACATGGATGATGGACAGGGCCTGAGACCGGTCGGTGCGATCCCTATGTCACGTTAGGGGAATATATTCGTAGACCGCGCCGTCGCACCGTGCAACGTGGCTCCGTCCAAAACAACCCACCGTTGCAGGCATGCTCCAATCACGCCTGCGCTTCAACCGAATGGACGCCCTCCTTTTCAACACCGCGGGACGGACCTGTCTTCATGCTCAACCGAGCGGGAGGGAGGCGTCGCGGCAGCCCGTCCAAATGGCGGAAACGCGGCCGACGAACGCCCGCAGGGTGGTCACTGAAACAAGGGGCGTGAACGGAGTTGACTCCGCCGCCGGTAAGGTCAGCGGTTTCTGGTTTGTCCCCGCCGGCGGCAGCCGCCGTCGGCGAAAACCCACTCCCATCGCCATGAATTCAGGACTTGGCCGAGCTGCCGTGCTGCGGATCGAGGCCGATGCGCATCGTTTTCCGGAACGCACCGGCAGATCGCGGCGTCGCATTCCCGAAGGCGCCCTCACGTGATGCGAAACGAGTTTCATTCAGAGCCAATCCGGACAGGAAGCGAATCGCTGACAGAGGAGCAGGCGCGCGCCTTCATCGACGCGCTGCCGCAGCTTGCCTGGCTTGCCCGTCCCGACGGTTACATCTTCTGGTACAATCATCTGTGGAAGGACTACACCGGAGTTTCTCCCAGTGAGATGGATGGCTGGGGATGGCAGGCAGTCCACGACGAGGCGGCGCTGCCGACGACGCTCGCGCGCTGGAGCGAATGCATCCGCTCCGGGCAGCCCTTCGAGATGGAACTGCGGCTGCGCGGCTCCGACGGGCGGATTCGTCCGTTTCTCACCCGGGGCGTTCCCGTCCGCAATGTCGCGGGTGCGATCGCTCATTGGGTCGGCACGAACACCGACATCTCGGCGCAACGCAGCACCGAGGAGGCGCTGCGGGTGAGTGAGGCCCGCTATCGGGAGACCTGGGATCATGCCCCGATTGGGATGGCTCATCTTGACGTGGAGGGCCGGTTCATCCGCGTGAATCCCGCTCTCTGCAAGATCACCGGCCTCACGGAAGCGGAGTTTCGAACCAGGACGATCCGGGATCTCACGGTTCCCGAAACCTACGAGAAGGACCTGGAGCAGGCGCGAAGACTCCGGGACGGCGAACTGGACCGCTATGTGGTCGACAAGCGCTACGTGCGGGCCGACGGATCGTTCGTGTGGGTGAATGTCACCGCGACGGCAGTCCACGACGAGCGGGGCAAGGTCCAGCACTTCCTGGCGATCGTGGAGGACATCTCCCGCCGAAAGCAGACCGAGGTCGCGCTGGGCGAGACGATGGAGCGGTTCGACCTGATCAGCCGCGCCACGAACGACGTGCTGTGGGATTGGGACGTCAGGCGTGACACGCTGTGGTGGAGCGACGGCATTGTGCCGGTTTTTGGAATCAACGCCGACGCACCATCTAGCCTTCGTGACTGGAGCGAAAGAATCCGCCCGGAGGACCGGGAACGTGTCATGGGCAGCTTCCATGCCGCGCTGGATTCGGACAGGCTCCAGTGGACGGAGGAGTTTGGGTTTCGGAAGGGCGACGGCCTGTACGCCACGGTGCGGGACCGTGGTTTCATTGTGCGCGATCCGCAGGGGGAGGCGACTCGCGTCGTTGGCGCGATACAGGATGTGACGCTTCGCAAGCAGGCCGAGATGAGGCTTGTCGAGGCGCAGCTCGAATTGCAGCAGCACGCGGTGCGGCTCGAGTCCGCGGTGGCCGAGCGCACGGCTCGCCTCCAGGAACTCGTCAACGAACTCGGGACGTTCTCGTACAGCATCTCGCACGACCTTCGTGCGCCGTTGAGGGCCATCCAGGGATTTGCCGAGCTTCTCCGGGAGGATGTGGGCGAGACATTGCCGGAAACGGATCGCTCGCACCTGGACCGGATCATCCGCGCCTCACAGCGGATGGATGCGCTCATCAAGGACGTCCTTGAGTACAGCCGGATCACCCGTGCGGACCTGACGCTGGAGGAGATCGATCCGGGCGAGGTGATCAATCAGCTCGTGGAGACGCACGAGCAGTTCCGCACCGCCGGGGCGAGGATCGAACTGATCGAGCCGTTTCCGCACGTGAAGGCGAGTCGTCCGGCGCTCACGCAGTCGCTCTCCAATCTTCTGGGCAACGCGGTGAAGTTCGTCGCGCAGGGTGTCGTCCCGCACGTCCGGGTGCGCGGCGAGAGTCGCGGGCATCGGGTGAGAATCTGGGTCGAGGACAACGGCATCGGGATAGCTCCCAAGGACCATGAGAAGATCTGGGGCATGCTGGAGCGCCTGAACCCCGCGTACGAAGGCACCGGCGTTGGTT
>JAJYAR010000064.1 GCA_021779435.1 bacterium | reverse complement strand
TTCAACAGCGCCGCGTCGAGGCTGCCTGGCTTGAGCGGGAAGGCGCCCACCGCAGCCGCGGTGTCGGCGATGGCCGCGGCATTCGCGTTCTGCGACCATTGGTCGTTGGTGTCGACGACGGTCCCGCCCGAGTAGAACGTGAGCTTCGGATCGGCCATGGCATCGCTCACGCCAAAGCCCGCGAGGGCAGGGCCGATCGCGCGCACCAGCAGCGAACGTGCATCCGCGCCACCGATCGTGAAGCCGACGATCACGGTGCTGTCGCCGCTGCCAGCCATGGTACGGACCGAAAGATTGGTCAGCCTGCCGGGTGTGCCGGGAACGGCGCCGAGCGGCTGCAGCCCGGTCCGCTGCGGTGAACGGAGAAACTGCGGCCAGTCGGCGAGCAGCGTCCCGCCGGTGCTTGCGAAGGCGTAGAGGTTCTTGTCCGTGCAGCCGACATACAGGGCGCCGTCCGGCGACAACACCGGCGACGAGTCCGCCCAATCGCCGAGTGGCGCGCGCCACAGCAACGTCCCGTCGGGGCGGAGCGTGTGGAGGGCGTTGTCACTCGTCGCGACGACGAGCGATCCATCCGCTCGCAACGCGGGTGTCGAGTACATCGGACTCAGCGCCGGCTGGCCTGCCGCGGGGTAACGCCACCGTTCCCTGCCGTCCGGGCCCACGGCAAAGACCCGACCGCCTGCCGTCGTGAAATACACGACGCCATCGGGACCGATCACCGGCGACGCGTCGTTCATGTCGTTCGTGTCGAACGTCCACTTCACCGAGCCGGCCGGCGTGAAGGCGTAAAGCTTCAAGTCACGCGATCCCACATACACCGTGCCGTCGGCGGCGATGGCGGGGGAGCCCACGACATCGTTCCCCGTCGCGTACTGCCATTTGAGCGAGCCGTCGGACCGCAGGGCGTACACGTTGTTGTCGTCGGAGCCGAAATAGATCGTGCCGTCGGGTGCGATCGCGGGCGACGACTCGATCCAGTACAGCGCGGGAAACAGCCACTTGAGCGAGCCGTCGGGATTCACCGCGCAGAAATTCCCGTTGCCCGCGCCGACGTAGATGGTCCCATCGGCGCCGATCGCCGGCGAGGCCGACACGTAGGCGCCGAGCGGGAGACTCCATTTCTTCGAGCCGTCAGGCCTGAGGGCGTAGAGGTTGCCGTCCCAGCAACCGAAGTAGATCGTGCCATCCGCCCCGACGGCGGGCGTGGAATCGATCCAGTCCGGCGTCGTGAACTCCCATCTGCGCGCGCCGGAAGGCGAGATCGCGAACAGCTTGCCCGACGGGGTCGTCGACGTGCTCGAGCCGATCTCGACGCCAACGTACACCGTTCCGTCGGCGCCGATCGCGGGAGACGACAGGATGTTGCCCTGGGTGAACGACGACATCGTGGCGAACGCCCAGCGCGGCGCACCGTCGGCCTCCACGGCCACGCCGCGGGCCGCGGCGGCGATCACGAGGGCGGCAAGCCCCACCAGGGAGCGCAGGGACTGCATGCGTCGGCGGGTTTGCATCAGGCGAACGCGGGCACGTTGAGTCGAAAGACCGTCCCGGTCGCGTCGCTGCGGACGAGCGACAACTCGCCCCCCGCATGACGTGCGAGCCGGTGGCTGATCGCCAGACCTATGCCGCCGCCGCCTGACTTTCCGCTCTTCACGGGGCGGAAGAGAGTGGCCCGCACGGTATCCGGAAGTCCGTGACCCTGGTCGATGACCTCGAACCGGATGCCGGCCGCGTCCCTTTCGGCCTCGACGCGAACCACGGTGTCCGCCGGCGAGGCGTCGATCGCATTTGCGATGAGGTTCGACAACACCAGTCCAGAGAGGTTTGCGACGCGCCCGCTGAGCTGCAGGCCCCGCTCCGCGTGGACGACCAACCCCACGTTGGCGCGGGAGGCGGCGGGCGCCCCGCGAAGCCGCGCGGCTTCGATCACCTCGTCGGCCGGCACGGCGTAGTCCGCCGCGCCGGCGGTCTCGTCGCGAAGGACCGTGACGACTTCGTTGACCAGTGTGCGCAGCCGGCGGGCTGTCTCGACGGCCGTCCGGCGGGCCTCGCCGTCGGCGCCGTCGTCCGCCGTCGCCGCGGAGGCGTTCACGTACCCCTCGAGCCCCGCGAGCGGATTGCGAAGTCCATGGACGAGATGGGCGCTGATGGCGCCGAGGGCGCCGGTCTTCGCCGCGAAATCGAGCTCCTCGTTGGCACGCGCGAGATCCGCGCCGCGGGCGACGAGCAACTCCTGGGAGGCGGCGAGCCGGCGGTAGGACCACACCAGCAGTAGAATCACGATCAGGCCGCCGCCGGTGAACGCGACGCCGGCCTGCAACGTGAGGCGGCGGGCGCTGCGCGCGAGTTCGGCCTGCGTCGCCCGGCCGTCCATCCAGTACCTCGCCACGCCAAGCGTGCCGTCGCCGTGCTTTCGCCCGAGCGGCACGACCACTTCCAGCAGCGCGATGCGGAGCGGCTCGGCGCCGGGTTCGCGCGTCATACCGAACGCCTGCTCGAGGTTGCCATCGGGATAGAACCGTCCCGCCGGCGCTCCGAGCGGCCGCTTCCACCAGAGTTCCTTCGGGTTCGGCTGCAGCGCGGCGGGGAGCGCATCGCGCAGTCCCCCCGTCGGGTCGAAAAGCTGGACCGCAAGTACGCCGCTCAGCCGCGACGACTCGAGCACGGCCGTGAACACGTCGGCGCCGGACAGCGCGCCGCCGAGAGACCGCAGCCGGTCCTCCGCCGCGTTGATCTGCAGCAAGGCCACCGCGTACATGATGTCGGCCTGACGCTGAACGATCTCCTCGCGGAGCCTCGCCTGCAGGTTTCGGGTCACCGTCACCAGGAGGCCGGCGAAAACGGCGCCTGTGCAGACGGCGAGGGTGATGAACGTGCGTCGGAGTCTGGGCGTGGAATCTACCGGCATCGGAATGGGGGAAGGCTAGAAAGTCCGCTGGATGCCGGCAGAGGCCAGGTTCGTGCGGTAGCTGAAGGGGTGTGCTCCGGAGTCATCCGCCACGTTGGACCGCCTTCGCTCCCAACGGTTTTCCAGGAAAATCGCCCAGTTGTGTCCAACGTCCCTTTCCACGTGCCCGGTCAGGTCATACGCGTCGGCGATCCGTGCCGGCCGTGACGTGCCCACTCCGACCTTCTGGACGAGATAATCCATGCGCCGCGCGTCGGTCTGCAGCGTCACGCGCCAGGGACCGCGCTCCCACTCGACGTCGAGTGACGCCCTGTTCTGGTCGTAATCGAGAAACCCCTGAGTGCGGTCGCGGTTCCCAAGACGCGCGGCGACGAGCGTGACGGTCCAGTTTCCGCGGCGGGTCCTGGCGCGCAGCTCCGCTTCCTGCTGTCTGAGTGAAAGCTTCTGCCCCGGGAGCGGACGGTTCGCGGCGGTGCTCGGTGCGAGCTCGGCGTACGAGCGGCGCGAGGCGAAGAACGCGGCGGAGAGCTCCAGCACGGGTGAGCGTGTCCACAGGACGCGAATGCCGGGGCGGGTTTCGGTGTAGTCGCCGGCATAGCCGACGTAGCGGACCTCCTTCACCTGGAACGACGGTTCAACCGCGAAGCCCGCCGGCAAAGAGAAGCGTTCCGCGAACGTGCTGAAGCCGGCGCGCAGGCGGACTCGCAGGGGAAGCTGCTGCGAACCCTCGGTTTCGGACGGATCGATGAAGGTGGTCTGCGTGAAGCCGACGCCTTTCACGGAAGTTCGTGTCCATTGGGCGGGCTGCCACCGGAGTTCGATGCTGGCGACGAGTTCCTGTTCGCCGGGAACGCCCGGTGCGGGAGAGACGTAGCGGAGCAGATCGGCATCCGCGTAGCCGATGAGCCGCCACTGTTCAGCGAACCGCCGCAGCACGATGAGCTCGGCTTCCGTTCGCCAGAACGCGCGATCGAGCGAGTGGAAGGAGGAGAGAGTGACGTTGGTTCGCCAGCCGGCCGAGGCGCGACCTGTGGCGGTGAGGTCCCATGGGCTGCCGGTTGTGGGAACAGGTGCCTGAGTGGCGGTTGCGGTGGGCTCGTTGCCCAGGAGTGGCGCCGCCGCCGCCAACAGCAGGCCGCAGCAGGCCCAAATTCCCAGGTGTCTTGGAGGGTTTTCCCGCATCGATGTTGGCTCGTGTACGACTGTGACTTCGCCGAAGTGGAACGAAAAAAGCGCGTGAAATTTTTCCGGAAAGCACCGGCGCGGATGGCCGGAAAAAAGCAAGGCTGGCAGGGCGGGGTTTCCCCCGACCCTGCCAGTGGTGCCGCATCCGGGTGAATGCGGCGAAAGGACTTCGAATATCTTAGCTGCCGGACTTCCGCTGCTCGCGGACTTTCTTGATCTCCTCGCGGACCTCCTTGCCCAGCTGGGTGCGTTCCGCCTTTGCATCTTCCTTTTCGTCGCGCAGCTGCGTCAGGATCGCCTCGCGTTCGGCGTCGGTCTTTGCGGCGGCGAGCTGGTCAACGAGCGCCTTGCGATCTGCGATCAGCTTGTCGCGATTGGCGTCGAATTTCTGGAGCACGGACTGGACGGCCTTCGCGGTATCGGAGGCGTTTTCGTTGGGTGTGTGCGGGGCGGCATTCCCATTCCCGTTGGCGTTGCCGTTGCCATTGCCGTTCACGCTTCCGTTCCCGTTCCCCTTCCCATTGCCATTGCCCTTGCCGGTGGTGGTTCCCCCTGTGGTGGTGCCGCCTGTCGTCGTGCCGCCGGTGGTGGTGCCACCGGTGGTCGTTCCACCCGAGGTTGTTCCGCCGGTGACGGTGCTCGAGGTGTCTGTGGACGTGGTTCCGGTCGTGGTACCGCCGGAGGTGGTCCCGGTTGACTGTGCGAGCAGGCCGGCGGACCCGAAGAGAAGGGTGGCGCCCAAGGCGAGGAGAGTGCTGAGGTATTTCATGTTGAGGAGCGGAGCTGCCCCTCCTCTTGCAGCACGCATGCCAGGGACCTGAATGCGAGTCTAGAGACCGTACACCAGCAGTTTGTGAAACGTGCGTCGCGACGCCAAGGCTGTGGTTTGGGAACTTACACCCACGAAA
This sequence comes from bacterium, assembly GCA_021779435.1. The sequence continues at coordinate 4,553 of JAJYAR010000064.1, read as the reverse complement.
TCGCCGTTCGATCGCGGGTGACTGCACCCAAGCGGCCCAGGTGGAGCGCGATCTCCGAGCGCGCTTGGCCGCGGCCAACGCAGCGTGGCCGAACCTCGAACGAACCCGTTGGGGACAACGGGTTCCACCTGACAGGGCTGCACCTAATCTGCGGCGTCGGCTTTCAAGCGGTACCGGACGAAGTCGCGGGTTGTCCCGAGGAGTCGCGCCGCGGCGGAAACGTTTCCATCGCATTGCGCGATTGCCCGGCGGATCAATCCGTCGATCGCGCCATCGAGCGAAAAGCCGGTGGCGGGCAGCTCGAAATCGGGGGCCACCCAGGTTGCGGTGGCTTGGCCGTCTCCCGCGGCGGTCGCGAGTGACTTGAACGTGAGCTGGTCATCATCGAACACGAGTGATCGTTCGATCTCGTGCGCCAGCTCGCGCACGTTGCCGGGCCAGCGGTGCATCCGGAGGCGTTTCCTGCCGGCGGGCGGAATGGGCATCGGTTTCAAGCCGTACGTCCGGCCGATGCGCTCGGCGAGCGTCTCGGCAAGCGGCACGATGTCGTCGCCGCGCTCGCGCAGCGGCGGGATCCTCACGCGGAAGAGATCGAGGCGGTGCAGCAGGTCCTCCCGGAAACGACCGGTGGCCACGAGTTCGCGCAGATCGGCGTTCGTTGCAGCGATGATCCTGCAGTCGATCGGAAGCGTCCGATTGCCGCCGACGCGGCGGATCGTGCGGTCCTCGATTGCCTTGAGCAGCTTCGCCTGCGCGGACGCAGACAGGCTGGGCAGCTCATCCAGGAACAGCGTGCCGCCCTCGGCCGCCTCGAGCAGGCCGATGCGTGCCTCCTTTGCGTCCGTGAATGCACCTCGCTCATGACCGAAGAGTTCCGACTCTGCGAGAGTCTCCGGCAACGCCGAGCAGTTCACCTCGACGAGAGGACCCGATGCGCGCGGCCCGCGCCGATGCAGCCAGCGGGCGAGCGTTGTCTTTCCCGTGCCTGTCTCGCCTTCGATGAGTACCGGGGGAAGAGCGCCGCCCTGGATGCGTCGGTCCGCCGCGATGATCTTGTCGAGTTGCGCTTCGACGCCGGCGAGCGCCGAACCGAAGAAGAACGTTTCCTCCTGGGCGGCCGCCTGTTCCTCGCGGTGCTGCTCGGTCCGACGCACGCTGCGATCGCGGCGCGCACGCGCCAGCCTCACCGAGAGCTCGTCGAGGTCGAAGGGCTTCACCAGATAGTCGGCGGCACCCACGCGCATCGCCTCCACGGCGCCGGAGACGCCGCCTTCGCCGGTCATCACGATGACGACGACGCTCGCGGGGATGGCCTTCTCACGGAGCAGATCGAGGCTCCTGCCGTCCGGCACATTGACGTCGAGGAGTGCGAAATCGAAATCGATGTTTCGCAGGGCCTGCCGCGCGTCGGCAAGCGTCGAGAGCGCCGTCACTTCGATCTCTAGCCGTTCAAGGTGCGCCGCCATCCTGCGCCGAAGCAGCGGCTCGTCCTCCAGAAGCAACAGGCTGGACCTGGGAAGATTCATGGAAGGTGGTTAGGAAACCCGGTATCACGAAAGTTCCGGCCGTCACGCGCGTTTCAAAGAAATTTGTGACACGCGCAGGGCGCGTCGCCGGGATGACGTGAAGGTCGCCGCGTGCGCCGGCGAGGGGCGTCACGCCTTCGGATGCCTGCCGAACAGCTCCCAGATGAGCACCGCCGCCGCGACCGACACGTTGAGCGATTCGACGGGGCCGCGGGCCGGAATGGTGACGAGGCGGGTGCAGGCCTTTTCCATCTCGGGCGAAAGTCCGCGCTCCTCGTTGCCGAGCACAAGGGCGGTCGGCTTTCCTCCGTGCGAGCCGATCGCCGCCCGGCCGCCGCGGGTGGCCGCGCCGACCACGTCATAGCCGGCAGCGCCGAGCTGGCGGGCGAAGGCGGGGAGCTGGGCGACCTGATGCACCTCGACGGCCTCGAGTCCGCCCTCGGCCACGCGAAACGCGGCGTCGGTCGGGACCGCGGCATCGGGAGCGCGGGGAAGCACGAGGTGCGTCACTCCGAAGAAACCCGCGGTGCGCGCGATGGCGCCGAGGTTGTGGGCGTTTCCAATGCGTTCGAGCAGGAGCACGGGCGTCCGGTGTTCGGCCCAGCGGCGGATATCCTCCGGGGAAGGCGTTGCGAGGACCGGGGCGGGAACGACGGCGACAATGCCACCGTGGTGGATGGTCCCTGCAATCTTCTCGAGTTCCGGGCCCTCGACGCAGCGGTAGACGCGCTTGGTTGCGGCGAGCGCCTTGCACATCAGCCCGACCTTCCGGCCGGTCTCGTAATCGAAATACAGGCGCTGGATGGAACCGGCGTCGCGTGCAAAACGCGCCCGCACCGCCGCGAGCCCGCAGATTTTCAGTTCCTCGAACTTCATGAAAGCACCTCTCCGGTCAGCGTAAGCTCCTCGCGATCGTGGTAAAGATGCCGGATCCGGACGTTCGGCGCGCGGTTCTGCAGCGTGGAGCCTTGTGCGCGCAGTTCGCGCAGGAGGGAGATCGCGTCCACGCGTCCGAACTTGAGATTCACGACGAAACGCCGGCACCAGCGGCGTTCCAGCCAGGGCTCGAGGATATCGCGGAGCACGTGGTGCGGCTCCTCGACCAGGTCGCAGAAAAGCCAGTCGAACGGCTGGCCCTCGGCGGGCGCGAAACGGAAGGCGTCCTCGCGACGGTGCTCGATGTTCGGATGGTCGAGCGCACCTCCCTTGAGCGGGCCGTTGTCGACGGCGACGATGCGGGCTCCCCGTTTCGCGGCGCTGTAGCTCCAGCCGCCGGGAGCGGCGCCGAGATCGCAGACCGTTTCGTCCGGCGCCGGCTCGCGTCCGAGCACGACGTAACCTTCCTCGACCTTGAGATACGAGCGGGACGGCGCGAGAGGATCGTCGGCCATCCGGCGGGGACCGTTGACGAGTGCCTGTCGTGCGATGAAGGCGCGGCCGAAATCCGCGAAGAACACGAAAAGTCCGCGGGCCGCTCCGATGCCGCGCGGGAGTTCGGGCGTGGCGAGCTTCGCGACGCGGGAGAGCCGTTTCTTCAGCTGCTCGCCGAACGCCGATTCCACGGCGCCGATCCGGCGTCCCAGCCCGACGAGCTCGTGAGGTCCGAGCCAGACCGACGGCCAGGTTCCCTCGATGCGCTCGCCGCGAAGGTTTTCCAGCAGGTAGGCAGAGATCTTCGTTGCGAGCCCGTTGACGGAATCCGCGCGAACCTCGGCGGGTTCGGAGAAGACCAGGTGGGCGAACACCAGGTCCGCGGGAACGGACGTGCCCGCAGGCACTGCGCACCGGAGCCAGCCTGGCCCCTTCTCCGCGACTGCGAAGCCATGCAGCTCCGTGACTTCACGGGCGAGCAGGTCTTCAAATCCGGACTGACAGGTGAGCAGCACGACCGCGAACGTGGCGCGAGCCGACGCGGCGGCGAGCTGAAAAGCGGGGAGAGGTGGGGTGCGAATCAGTATGGGCACGAAAGGCAGGGGCGCCGACTCCCTTCGACGACGCTCGACCGCGATGTAGGTTGCGAGCTTGCTCGCAACGTTGCGCGGCGAGCGCGCAACCTACGGCTGAGAGGTCGTCGGCGACGCGTAACCTACGGCTGAGAGGTGCGCGGCAAACGCCCGCGTTGCTCATTTTCTCAGGATGACATCGCGCCACGAATTCGGCTGCGATGTAGGGAATTTGGCTGCGATGTAGGTTGCGAGCTTGCTCGCAACGTTGCGCGGCAAGCGCGCAACCTACGGCTGAGAGGTGCTCGGCAAGTTTGCAACCTACGGCTGAGAGGTCGTCGGCGACGCGTAACCTACGGTCGAGAGGTCATCGGCGAGCCGCCGTTCTCTCCGTTGCCTCCTGTGAAATGGATCGATGAAAAAGCCCGATGCGTGGAGGCGCATCGGGCTCGAAGTTGAAACGGACCTGGCGAAAGGGTCAGCGGATGATCTCGCAGGCGCCGCCGGCGCACGCCACGGTTTCCTTCAGCTCGGTCTCGTCGGTCGCCTCGCGCATCTGCGTGTAATCGACGCGGGCCGGGCGGAGGGAATTCCACTTGCCGATGTCGGCCTCGGTCGTGACCTCCTCGCGCGGGGCCTGGGCGTAGATCTTGTCACCGGCGTCCTGGAGCAGCGAGATGCCCGTGAAGAAGCGGCGGTTTGCCCAGATGAAGCTTGCGACTTCCTCCCACTCGTCGGCGCGCACCGTGCAGGTGTTCGAGACGTTGTGGTGAAGGTCGGGAGAGCGCGAGGTGATGTCACCGCCGGGGATGACCCAGTACTGCTGGACGAGCTTCACGAGTTCGAGGAACTGAACGGCGTTGATGTCCTTGCGGAGGATGGCGCCCTTCGGTGCCTCGATCGGGAAGGTGATGACGTCGTCGGTCTCGGGATTGTAAACGGAGACCTCCGTCATCTGCGGGTTGGCCTGCTTGAAGAACGAATAGACGGGCTCCTTGCGGTTGGCCTGAACGCGGCGGAAGTAGCAGCGCGAGTGGTGCGGGTGGATGCCCGATGCGGCGTTGAGCAGCAGCGAGGCGCTGCC
>JAJYAR010000063.1 GCA_021779435.1 bacterium | reverse complement strand
CCGTCGTGGACGGCGGGACGGCAACGACCGGCCCGGGCCACAGCTTCCAGCTCGCCGGGAACGAGACCCCCTGCCAGACCGGCGGACCGCCTCCGACCGGACTGGAGGGGACGATCGTGCTGGTGCTGCCGGAGGACGCGGCGGTGGTGGTGGTGCTGGACGATCCCGGCGCGGCCTGCATGGCAACGGTCTGGGATGCGGTAGAGGACGATCCGCCGCCGCCACCACATCCGGAAAGCATTGCCGTCACCAGCAATGCGAGTACGATCCCGCCATTCGCTCGCATGATTCACCTCCTGATTCCGCTGCAACCTCGAACTGTCCTGCGTCGTTTGCAATAGGGCGGCGGCGAAGGTACCTGTGGAATCTTTTGCTCACATGAATCGGCGGCGTTTCGAGAAGCTTGACTCAGCCAATGGCATTACCCTGTTTCTTCTCCATCGGATCGTCGGTGTTTCCACGCGCCGTCGTTGGGAGAAATGGTGCCTTAGCGTATCGGATGATGATCGTGAGAAATGCCGGTTTTGGGGGGGAGGACTTTCGCAATCAGGTTGACGCTGCGACGTCGGAGCAGGCGGACTATTTGCGAACTGCGGTCGAACGCCTTGCGCGCTATCGCGCGCTCTCGACCCTGCCGTACACGAAGTCCGCGGAATGGAGCCGGTGCATCGACACCGTGGCGCCGCGTGCCAGCTTCATGGGAAGATTGACGAGTCGAGTTGGAATCCCCGATCCGGCGCTGATCTTGCGCTTGTTGTGGCGTGCCAATCGGTACGACGTCGTACTCCTTGCGGGAGGCGAGCGCGCGGATTTGCTCTATCTTGCGCTGGCGGGCATCCTGCCGTGGATTCGAACGCCGCACGTCATCGTCGATGCGCATTGGCAGAAGTCAGCGGGGTTGGCGGGCGTCGTGCAGACCCTGCTATTGCGGATGGGTCGCCGCCTGACCCGGCAGGTTCAGCCGCATTCGCCGGAGGAAATCGAGATCTATCGGCGATTGTTCGCGATTCCGGAAGAGCGGATGCGGGCGATCCCCTGGTCGACGACCTTGACCGGCTACGATATTGCGGTTCCCGACGTGCCGGAGGACTTCATTTTGACGGGGGGATACTCGTTCCGCGACTATGACACGTTTCTGCGGGCAGTTCGGTCGTTGCCGGTGCGGGTCGAAATCGGCATTCCGCGGGCGTATGTGAGTTCGCAGGTGTTTGTACTGGCGACTGGAAATCCGAACGTGTCGATCGTTTCGGATTGGGATAACCGGCAGTATTTGAATCGGACGGCGCAGTGCCGGATTTTTGCGATGCCGATTTCCCCGGGCATGACACGATGCACGGCGGATCAGACGATCCTCAATGCGATGTATCTGGGCCGGATCGTCGTGGCCACCGATTCGATCGCATCAAGGCTTTATATCCAGGACGGCGTGAACGGATTTTTGGTCCGGGAGGGCTCGGTCGAGGATTGGCTGCGGGTGCTGCGAACGGTACTTGCTCTGGACCCGGAGCGCGATCGGGAAGTTCGCGTCCGGGCGGCATACGACGCGCGCGTTCATTTCAATGAGGCGCTGCGCATTGCGCGTACCTTGCACGCAGCGGCGGATGCGATCGAGGGCGTTCGGGTGGAAACGCCGGCATATTCTCCGAGCGGTGACGCATAGCCGCGGATTGCTTGATTCTGGAAGATTGGAGGACGGATCCATGCACGGCGCAACTCGATTCCGGTCATTTGCTTTCGCGGTTTTCGCGGTGCTGGCGTGTACTTGGGCCCATCCCGCCTTGTCCGAGGATGTACCGGGCGGCCCACCTGTCTGGCAGGGGGTGCGCTTTCCCGCCAACTGGCGGCTTTGGCCCGGTCCGGTTATCGCGGTTCCGCCATCGAAGACCGGAACCACATACTACGTCGACGGCAAGAACGGCGACGATGGAAACACCGGAACCAGCCTGTCGGAACCGCTGAAAACCATCGGTGCCGCCGCGCGAAGGGTGCGCGCGGGCGATACCGTTTTGATCCGCAAAGGCTTGTACAAAGAATCGCCATTGATTGCAAGGTCCGGGACGAACGGCAAGCCGATCACCTTCGGATCCTATGGCGATGGGGAAGTGATCGTGGACGGATCGCCTGTAATACCGACGGGTTCTTGGATCCGCGAGTCCGGGACGGTGTGGAAGATTGTTGGTCTGCAATATACCCCCGTCGCCGTTGTCGTCAACGATGTTCCTTTGCGCGAAGTGAGCCACGGGCAGACGAAACGAATTCCCAGGCAGGCCGTACCGATCCCGGCGCCCGGCTCCGGACAATGGTATTACGCTGCCGATAGCGGCGTGTTGTATGCCGATTTCGGTGCCGTGCTGGCGCATGGGGGAAATCCAAACGATGCCGACATCGTGGTGCCGAGGAATGGTCGGGTCGATCGCGGCGCGTTCCGGTCGACGATCAGCTATATGGCGGACCACCTCACTTTTGCTGGATTGACGGTTCGCGGGGGGACCTACGACGGAATCAGCGGGTGTGGATCACACATCACGGTCGTTGCGTGCCAGATCGAATTCAATACGCGCGCGGGTGTCGTGTTTGTCCCTAATTCGCCCCGGACCGCCACGGTCGGAGATCGCGCGCTATATAACCTCGTCCACGACAACGTACTGGAGAACTGGCCGCGAGGAAACAACGGATTCGTTTGGGGCGGGTGGCCGATGCATTTCGGCGCGTACGCCTGTTATCAATGCCTGTTCCAGGGAAACATCGTCTACCATGGCGGTGGCGAGGGGATTCTCAATTACGGCTCGAAATCAGGGGTGGAAACGGGATCGAACGTTGTACGCAGGAATATCGTTTACGACAATTGGTCTACCGAGATCTACTTCGACAATCAGCCAAACGACGTGGCGGAAGATAACTTCATCTTTTCGCATTCTAAGGCGAGCGTACAGGGTGATCTGCTTGGGTACTGGGCCAAGGGTGCTCGCTTGCTCAATGCCCCCGGAATTTCCCTGGCGGATGAATCGAATTCCGGGCCGGGGGCCGCTTTGGCGGACTCCAGGGTGACTGGGAATGTTGTCATCAACTCGTTCAACGCCGTTGATGACGGTTGCGAGGGTAGCAGAGCGTGTGCGTCGCATGCTCTTGTCAACACCACTATCTCCCACAATACGATCGTCTTGCCGTCATATTCATTTTCCGACTCGAACGACTTTGGATTCCATATCCACGAGGGATTGAAAGGAGATCGCGGATCAAAAATTGAGTGGAATCTGGTTTGCGGGCTAGGGAAGGGAAAGGATGTATTGTTTTTCTTTGATGATCCGAAAATGCGGATTCCCGTGCTGTCCATCGTGGAATCCGGCAGGAAAATCGAAGGCGTGACGATTGATCACAATCGATATTTCCTGCGCAACTGGAAGCGCGGCTTTTCCTATGGAACGTGGAATATCGTCGGATTTGATGCTTGGCGGAATAAAACGGGACAAGACGGCGCCAGCGCGTTTTCCAATACGCGCGGGTGCGATAACGTGGAATTTGATGGATCTCCAACAGAAGACCCGGTGTTCGATCCGAAGGACATTTTCAATGCAAGAAGTGTCAGGTCGGACGTCGGAGCCCAGTGGGTATGGGATATTCATTGACCGTCCGCTCCGGGGTTTCTTCAGTGGTTCGTTGTGCGATAACCAGGTATCGCGCGCAGATTGCGGCAAATACCCAGTACGACAGCATCATGTCGCCGTTCAGCAGGCGGCTTCCGTAGAGATTCGAAAGGATGATCGCGATGGTGGACGCGGTCAGGGCTTGGCCGAGGATGGAACTTATCTCTCCCTTGGCGGCTTTCTCAATGTTTCTGGCGATCCGCAATAGATTGAGAAAAAACAGGACGAGTACGAGGAATCCCAGTGGTCCGGTCTCCGTGGTGAAGAAGACATAGAAATTGTGCGCGTCCGCCACCGGGACTTGTGGAACGTATTGATGGAGCAGGCGGTGAAAATGGTTCAAGCCGACCCCCAGGGGATGGTCGGCCAGCATGCGCATCGCGCCAGCCCAGATAACCAGCCGGCTTTCAGTGCTCGCATCGAGCGTTACAGATCCCGACGTGTTGACCTGTTCGGTCATGTCGATGCGCTGCAATACGGTGTCCGGAAGCCACAGTTGATATGTGAGCGAAAGGACCGCGACGAGAATCATCGCGAGCAACTTTCGGCGGCGCATGATCATCAGCAGTAAGACGAACGCCTCGATGAAATACGCCTGCCGGGAGTAGGTGTAGAACGTCGCGAAAATGACGAGAAAGGCGCAACCCGCCGCGACGATGCGTTGCCAGGGATGCGATTTCCGGAATATGGCGACCGAGACGAATAGCGGGAGAATCGAGGCGTAATACGCGGATGCAATATTAGACGCGCTGCTCGCGCCGAAGGGCCCGGAAACGCGCGCGGATTCCTTATAGTGGAAGAGCCCGTAGTCCAGTGCCTGGCGGACCCCTTCGACGGCCACCAGGAATCCGACGAATAGCAACACCGCGAACATTGTTCGGATGCCGCGCAGTCCTCGTACGGACCGGAAGAACAGGAAGTAGTACAGCGGATAGAAGACGGCGTCCTTTAGCGCGATGAAATCGTTGCCGACTTGCGAGGTGTCTTGCATTTCGCCGATGAGAAGTCCCCAGATCATCGCGGCGAAGAGTAGGAAAAAGGATCCGCGGAGCGGCATTTTGGTTGACCGCTCGGAAGGGAGCGAGAGCGTCGCACCCCAGGCCAGGAGGAACACGAGATTGAGCGGATTCACCCCGGGGATGCCGAGGTTGATGTTGTAGTGCGACTGAAAAACGCCGTAAATGACGAGGATCGACAACAGGAAGAAGAGGCCCCCCGGGAGTCCTTGGGTCGGCAACGCCACGGCAGGGTGAACTGCAGAGGTCGATTTGGGGGTGTCGGTCATCAGGATCGCCTTTGCGGTTCCGTCGGAAGGTCGTCCAGAAATCTCCGCGCCCACAACTCAAATACCAGGATGAGCCACAGCAACTCGCCGTGGTCGCGTTCTCCGGCAAGGTGGCGGGCGAACGCCCGCCGCACCGCATCGGTATCAAACACTTGGCGCTCGCGGAAACTGCGGTCCTCGAGCGTGTCGGCCATCAGCGTACGCAGTTCGGTGCGGAACCAGTGCGCCAGCGGAATGCCGAACCCCTGCTTCTTCTTTTGCAGGCAGGCTTCGGGAAGCAGACGGGCCGCGACGCGTCGCAAGAGAATTTTGCCTTGGCCATCCTGGAACTTCATGGCGCGAGGCAGGCGGGCGACGAATGCGGCGAGCTCCTGGTCGAGCAGCGGCGCGCGGGCTTCGATCGAGGTCGCCATGGTCATGCGGTCGACTTTCACGAGGACGTCGTCGACGAGGTAGCTGTCGATGTCCCCGGAAAAGATCCGCTCCATCGGGTCGTCGATGTCGACGCGATGAAAGGAGCCGCGAATGCCGGCGTAGGGGTCGGTTCCGCGGAACTCGGGTTGGAGAAACTCCTCCAGATCCCGGCGCGTATGCAAGGCGACGCCCGAGAGATAGTTGTCCGGGTACGGTTGCGACAGCCGGTCGCCGATCCGCGCCAGGCGAGGGCCGCGGGGTGCCGGCAGGATTGCGCCGAGGGCGCGCAGGGCCGGGCCGGCCAGGCCGCCGGAGCGACGCCGCAGGCGTTCCAGCACGGCGTAGCGGCGGTAGCGATCGTAGCCGCCGAATAGTTCGTCGCCACCGTCGCCCGAGAGCACCATTTTGACGTGTCTGGATGCCAGGCGCGAAACCAGAAACGTTGGAATCGCCGATGAGTCGCCGAGCGGTTCGTCGAAATGCCACACGAGGTCGTCGAGGAGGGAAACGGCGCTCGCGTCGACGACCAGCTCATGATGTTGCGCGCCGATGTGGTTCGCCACGGCGCGCGCGTCGGGAATCTCATTGAAGGCGTCTTCGCGAAACCCGATCGTGAAGGTCTGTACCGGCTGCGAGAGATTGCGGGCCATCAGGGCGGCCACGACGCTCGAATCGAGGCCACCGCTCAGGAATGCGCCGAATGGCACGTCGCTTGCCAGCCGCACGCGCACCGCATCTTCCAGGTGGGCGAGGAGGCGCTCTTCGAGTTCGGCTTCGCTTTCGCGCCACTTCGGTCCGTAGTCGAGCTGCCAGTACCGGTCGATGGCGATCCGGCCGGCTTCGAAGCGCAGGCGGTGGCCCGCCGGCAGCTTGTGTACGCCATCGTAGATCGTCGCGGGTTGGGGGACGTACCCCAAGGCGAAGAAGTCGCGCACGGAGGTGGGGGCGATGGCAGGCTCGAAACCCGGAACCGCATAGAGCGATTTCAACTCGGAGGCGAAGGCGAAGGTGCCGTCCCGCGTCACCGTGTAGTAGAGCGGCTTTTTTCCGAAACGGTCGCGGCCGAGCAGCAGACGTCGGCGGGAAAGATCGAGAATCGCAATGCCGAACATGCCGCGAAGTTCGGCAAAGCAGGCATCGCCATATTCTTCGTAGGCGTGGACGATGCATTCGGTGTCCGAGTCCGTCGTGAATTGGTGGCCGGCTCGTTCGAGCCGCGCCCGCAATTCGCGGAAGTTGTAGATCTCGCCATTGAATACGACCCATACGCTGCGGTCTTCGTTGTGGATCGGCTGATGGCCGCTGTGGAGATCGATGATGGCCAGTCGGCGCATGCCGATGTGCGCAAAGTCGCACTCGAAGATTCCCTGGTCGTCCGGTCCCCGATGGGTGATCAGCTTGCACATCCGATCGACGACACCGGGTTCGGGTCGGCGGTCGGCTTGGGGAAAGGCGAGTCCTGCGATTCCGCACATGGCGTTCAAGTTCCTTCCGGGTGTCCGGCCGCACGGGCCCCGAGCGGCTGCTCAGCGATGCGGTCCAGCCCATAGAGCGTGAGAAGCTGGCGGACCACGGCGTCGATCGATGCCGCTCCGGCCACCGACGCTTGCGCGCGCGCGCCGATCGCGCGCAGGGTATCCGGAGCCATGTCGGCGATTTCGGCGAGACGGGATGCCAGGCCGGCTTCGTCTCCGGGCTCGAAGAGCCAGCCGGTCTCGCCGGGTACGACGAAATCCTCGGTTCCGCTGACCCGCGACCCGAGCATCGGGAGACCGGCCGCCATGGCCTCGAGCATGGCGTTGGAGAGGCCTTCGCTCAGGGAAGGAAGAATGGCGAAGTCCGCCGCGTGGAGGTAGTCGCCAACTTCATCGGTGTGGCCGGCGAACCATAGCGCGTCATGGATATGCAGATCCCGGGCCATTTGCTCCAACTCGTTGCGGAGCGGACCATCGCCGACGAGCACGAGGCGAATGTCCCGGCGGCGGTCCAATGCGGCCTTCCAGGACCGGAGGAGATGCTCGAGTCCTTTTTCCGGCGCCAGTCGGCCAACATAGATGCCAACCCGCGCGGCGCCGCCACGGATGGAATCCCGATCGACCTTTTCCGGTGCTTTGGCTAGCCGATCGATGTCGACGGCGTTCGAAATTCGCCGGATCTGCGCGTCGGCGAAGCCGGCATCGCGCAGGAGGCTGGAAATCCTGCCGCTCGTCGCCTGGACATAGCTCGCGCGGCGCAACGCATGGCGGCGCAGGCGCGAGGGTAGGCCGGCATCGGAATCGAGTATCCCTCCGGATATTTCGTGGAATCCGGTAAGTTTGACGATCACGGGCGTTCCGAGCAGCCGCCCCGTTACGCAACACACCGATGCCATGTTGTGCGCGATGTGGGCGTGAATCGCAACCGTGTTCCGACGTTCGCGAACGAGGATGCGCATGAGGCGCAGCAGCATGATCGCCGCACCGACCATCGGAACCTTGGGGTACGCAATGCGCCGAACCGGCACGCCGCCGACGTCATCGGATGCGCGCTGCGGGCCGTCGGGAACCATGGGGGCGATGACCGCGACGTCGATTCCAAGGGTTCGCATCCGGTGCGCCAAGGTAAGCACCTGCGCTTCGGCGCCACCGCCTCCGCGTTTGGGAAAGACGCTCTCCAGAACGAACAGCACACGAGGAGGTTGGAAATACGGCTTCATCGCGCGGAGACGGGTTCCTGGGTGATCGATCGGTGCCAGAGTTCCAGCATCAACAGCCGATAGAGTTCCGGCGAGTAATCCCACTGTCCCCGATCATGGCGCTGGAGCAGTTCGCGGATGAACTCCGGGCGGAAGTACCCGCGCGCCAGCGCGTTCGAGGAGAGGATCGTATCGTAGGTCAGTTCCCGGTACGCACCACGATTGCGGAGCCAGACCGCGGTGGGCAGGCCAAACCCCTGTTTCTTCTTGGCCCGGATCGCCTGGGGCAGGATGTCTTGCATCGCAAGCTTGAACAGGTATCGCTTTTCCAGGCCATGCACCATGTCGCTTCCCGGTAGGCGGCCGGTGAACTCGACGAGGTCGCGGTCCAGGTAGGGAAAGGCGACGGCCACGTTTGCAAGCCGCGCGGCGCGTGTCACCTTGACGATGTCATTGTCGGCAATGGTCATCATCAGGTCGAGGTACATCAACCGGTGGATTTCGCTGGGTGCTTGCGAAACGGCGAAGATCGCGCGTTGTACGTCCAGGGAATCGTTCGGGGACACCCGGCTGCGGAACGATTCGCCCAGCAGTTCTGCGAAGTGGTCGGATGCGAACGAATCGTCGGTATAAAAGCGGTCGGGGTTCGGCAGCGAGCCGCGGGAAACGAAGTTGCGCACGCGATTGCCAAAGCGAAAATCGAACGGCTTCAGCAGGTGGGCTGCGATCGATCCGGCAGCGCGAACCGGCCACGGCGCCCGGAAATAGCGGTCGAAGATCACATCCTTGCGATAGCGTTCGTTGCCGCCGAAGATCTCGTCGCCGCCGTCGCCGGCGATCAGCGTAGTGACGCCCTCCGCGGCAGCAAGTTCCGCGCAGGCGTAGGTGGGAATCGCGGAGGCGTTGCCGAAGGGCTCGTCGAATTCGGCGGCAAGGCGCGGAATCAGTGCGACCGTGTATGCCTCGTCCACTCGGCGCATACGGGGCGCAAGGCCGAAGTGGTCCGCGGCGATCTGCGCATAGCCGAGTTCGTCATATCCCTCCTCGTCGAAGCCGATCGAAAAGGAGGCGACCTTTGCCGCGCCGGGTTCGCGCGCCAGGATTCCTGCGATGCTGGAACTGTCGGTGCCGCCGCTCAGGAAGGTTCCCCAGGCGCCCTCCGTCGGTCGGTAGCGCTGGACCGTGGAAACGATCCGGTCGTGCAACATCCCGACCCGTTCTTGTTCGGGCGCGGCAAGATCTTCCGGGTAGCGGAGATGCCAGTACCGGGTGGCGCGGGCTGTGCCGTTGTCGTATTCCAGCGCGTGTCCGGCCGGAAGCTTTTCAATGCCTTCAATCGCCGTGTACGGGGATGGAACATAGGAGAAATTCAGGTAATGAAAGATTGCCGAAGACGATGCCGTCGGGGTGACGACACCGGTCGCAAGGATCAGCCGAAGGTCGCTCGCGCACACCACCCAATCCGATGTCACCGCGTAATACACCGGTATGGTGCGAAAGGCATCGACAACGGCGACGAGTCGGCGCGCGGCAATGTCCCAGAATATCTGGCAGTGGCGTCCCCGCTCTCCCGCGGGCGTCCAGCTCCGGTCTCGAATCCATGCGTTGATCGCGTTCGCGCCGGGCCGCGAACCCA
>JAJYAR010000062.1 GCA_021779435.1 bacterium | reverse complement strand
CGCCCGTCGGGCTGCCGGGCTCGGCGATGTACTCCTCGAGCCCGACCGGGATCTTCGTTGCCTTCGTGTTCAGCGTGTCGAGCCAGCGCGCCGGCCCGATCACGGCAACGTCCGATGCCTCGTCGGGATGCGAGGTCAGCCAGGAGAGAATGACCTCCGGTCCAATACCGGCCGGGTCGCCGCAGGTGAAAGCGAGTTTCGAGGTCACGGGACAGCACGTTCAACGGCGAACGGCCAAAGTTCAAGGTTGCTCACCGCGGCCGCGCCGCCGGGCCCGGCGCGTTCGAGGGCGTTCAGGCGCCACCCCTTCCAGGTCGCTGAGGCTATGCGTCGGGCGCGGACTGCTCAACCGCCGCGCGCCGGGCGCGGGCGAAGCTGCGTTTGCCGCCGGCGAAGAACTCGAGGAACCGGCGCGCCTCAGGCGTTGCCAGGTCGTTCATGGCGAGCCGTCGCGCGGCGACGTCCCGGATGTTTCCCGCCGTGAAATACACGTCGTGGAACGCGGCCTTGAGTTCGCGCATCGCCTCGCGGCTGAACCCCCGCCTCCTCAGGCCCACGACATTGAATCCGACAACGTCGTCGCGGTCGGCGACCATCGTGAAATGCGGGACATCGCGGGTGATCGAGGCATGGCCGGCAACCATCACGCTCTCGCCGATCCGACAGAATTGATGCACGGCACAGCCGCCACCCATGAAGGTGTTGTCGCCGACGGAAACGTGCCCTGCGAGCAGCGACGCATTCGCGAGGACCACGTTGCTGCCCACCTCGCAATCGTGGCCGACGTGGCTCGCCGCCATGAGAAAGCAGTTCTCGCCGATCGTCGTGTTGCTCCCCGCGTGAATCGAACGGTTGATGGTGACGTGCTCGCGAACCACCGTGCCCGTCCCGATGCGAACCCCTGCCTGCGTCGACGCATCGAACTTCAGGTACTGCGGGTCCCCGCCCACCACGGCAAACGGATGCACGACAACCTTGTCGCCCAGCACGACGTGCCGCGTGACGACAGCGTAGGCCATGATCTCGCAATCGGCGCCCAGTTGCGCCCCCGGTTCAATAATGGCGGTGGGATGAATCATCGATGGAAAGGACGAAGAGATTGCCAGGTACGACGTTCGAAATAACCAAGTTCCAGCTGCCAAGTATCAAGTGCCAAGTGACGCCGGCCCAACCGCCGATCCCGTCACCAGACTCCTTCCACTTCCCTACTTTCCCGCGCGGCGCTGCCCTGCGCCACGATCGGACAGCAGATCCATCTGCGCGTCCTTGAGCAGGTCGTAGTTCTTCAGAATGCGCATCACCTGGAGGGTGTCGCTCTTGGCATAGTTCTGGTTGATTTCGATCTTCTCGAGCAGGTCCAGGAGCATCGCTCGGAACGATATGATCGCATCAACCCCGTGCGCCTTCAGGAGTTCCACGCTCTGCGACCGGAACGGCTCCGCGGTGGGGAGACTCGGTAGAACGAGGATCTTCGTCGGCGCGCCACCCGCCTCGTCACCCGGATCGGCCGGAAACAGCCGGGCCGCTTGTTTCAGCACGTTTTCCTCGAGGAAGCGAAACACCTCGGGGGTGCTCTTCAACATCGCCGGGGTGAAAACGCCGGTGTGCCAGGGCTTCACGGACACGACCGCCTTGTGGACATAGGGCAGCTCGTTCGAGAACAGGAAAAAGTCGGGCTTCCGCGACTCACGCTGCCACGCCGGATTGAATACGATCAGATCGATCTCCTCGTCCGCAGCCTTGCGGCGGGACTGGACCAGGTACTTCCGAGCCTGGCGGACCAGAAACCCGTTCTGCTCGAAGTATTCGCGGACAATCTCTTCGTCGATGGCGGACATGGCAGCCTAACTATTCCGAAGCCGTCCCGCGGAATCGAGGAGGAAAACGCGCCGACCTGCTCCTGACTTCGCGGGCTGTGAGCTTCCCCGCGACCGGCCTGCTCCGGAAAATTGGATCGCCGGCGCACGGTCAAGCTGTTGGCTTTCAAACCTCGGTGTTGTGACGACCTCCACTCCCGCCATTGCAGTCATCGACGGAAAGCTGTGCCGGCTCAGACGAACCGGCACGGTGGCGTCCTCGCATGAACCGCTCGCGACGTCCGTTCTCGAGTTTCGGCAGACACCGACGCGGCTGTACGTCCGCGAACTTCCCTACGGACTGCTCCCCGGCATTCCCAACCTGTACTGCCTGGACCCGGACTTCAGGATGCTGTGGATCGCCGAATGGCCGCTACCCAACGATCCGTGCGGGAAAATCGTCGAGGACACCGACGACCTGCTCGTCACCGAGTCGGTGACGGGAGCAACGATCCGGATCGATGCCGGGACCGGGCGCGTCATCGAAGTGCAGGAGAGGCACCCCGCCGCCGCGCAGCCGGCGAACTAGCCCGAAGGCTGCGCTCCGGCCCACTTCCGCCGGACATACGAAACGACGCGGCGGATTCGGATCTCTGACCAGTCCATCGCTCGGGCAACCCTGAGGGATTCCGTCGCGAGCATCGCGCCGCCGACGATGATGAAGACAAACGCCGGCCCCGGGAACACGATCTCGATGAGGCCGATGAGCAGCGCAAGCACTCCGCCGGCAATCTTCAGGACGCGTTTCCACACGCCTCGCTGAGCCCGCGTTTCCTTCGCGTGCTCATAGCGGTCCTGAAACCGGTGTCCCGGCCGCCCTTCCGTTGCATGCGCCCAGTGGCGCTTCAGCCATGATCCCAATGCCATGACCTGGCTGACCCGATCCCCGGCGGTTCGTTGCCGCGGGGTGGATACACTCGCGGACCAAGATTCCTTTCGCTGCCCGCCCGCAAGCGACGGATGGCCGCTTCTGGGCAACGGTGCTCCGCTGCCCCGGCTCACGGGCAGCGGGCGGGCGCCGGACGTAAACGCCGCTACGGGTTACCCCGATAAGCCTTCGGGGAAAGCCGACTAACGACATTTTAGTCGCCCACCCCATCCCCAGCGGATCACGGATGTGACACCCTTGAAGCGTGTTCCCCACACGCACAGCCGGCATGGCCATCGTGGCATTTTGCTGCGCCACGATGGCTTCGGCGTCGGTGCCTGTGATCTCGCTGTCACCTGCGGAGGCGCAGCCGATTGTTCAAACGCCCTCCTCGGACGCGCCTGCGATCACGCTCACAGTGCCGAGATACTCCCTGTCGCTCGAGGAAAGAGAGCTGATCGCAAGCTGCCTCGTGCTCGAGGCGGCATCTCAGGGCGAATTTGGTATGCGGGCCGTGATGGCGGTCATCCGCAACCGCGCCCGCGGACTGCCCGAACTGTTCACCACCACGGTGCTGCGCGAGAAACAGTTCAGTGCGCTGAACCGTCTCACCGCAGGCCGCGACACGGTGACCCGGACCGTCGCACGCGCCCGATCGGATCGCATGTGGAGCACCGCGCTCGAACTCGTTGTCGAGGCAACGCTGCCGACGTGGTACGACCCCACCCATGGCGCCACGCATTACACCCGTACCGGCGAACGCACCCGCTGGACGCGTTCGCTCGCGCAGACGACCGTCATCGGCCGCCACGCGTTCTACCGGTAAGGAGATCCGTTGCCGCCGACGGCTACTCCGCAGCGGGAGAGCCATTGGCCTTTGCCCACCGTCGCGCAATCGTGGTGGCTTCGTCGGAGAGCCCGGCGTTCGCGTGAAGGACCGCCACTGAACGAATCAGCTTTGCGTCCAAAACGAACATCCTTGTGCCGTGTTCAAGGACGGCGAGATCCTCGCGCGTTGGCGGCTCCGCGCTTCTCCGCCAGACATCGCACATCAACTCGTACACCCCCGCGAGCTCCGGGGGCTGCGCCCTGGCCGCGTTCAGGAGCGCAAGCAGGTCCCGTGTCTGTTTTGGGCTGAGTTTCGCGCCGTCTTGAAGCGCCGCCACCGCCCGGCCGAACTCCAAACGTGCCAACTGCAGATATGCCTTGGGGCGAACAACCCTGCCGTTCGTCGCATTGAGAAGCGATGTAAAGGCTCTGTCCGCGTCGCCCGCGTCCATCGCGCAAATGCCCAAAGTGGCACAGTACGACGGATCCAAGCGAAGCTCGGGGCGAAGGCGCATCAGCCGCTCAAGCGCACTGTCGAATGCAGCATTGCGCTCGGCACGGTCACTGATCGTCTGCGCGGTGAGCCGCCTCCATTCGCCGAGTATGCGAACGATTTCCAGGCTCTGCGGCGCACGTACTTCGATGACGGGCTGCTTAAGGGGTGTGTCGACCGACGCGAGAGCAAGACGTTTCTCCGAGGTAAGCAGTGTTCGGTACGCCGCTCGCACCTTGTCGTTGGCCTCGGCATATCCGAACCCGAAGCATTCCTTGAAAAGGGCCTCCGTGAGCTTCTCCTCGCTCGTGCGTCTGACGAACTCCCAAAACCGCCCGGTGTAGTCACGGTCCAGCAGCCCCCAGAGAACGAAAAGCTTGGCACTTTCCTGCACCTCCCTCGAGACCGAAGGGATCTCAGACCCGAACCCTGTCCAAGTCTCAAGCATCGCGCCGACATCCAGGTGTGGAGCGACAAACGCATCGCTGCTTCGAAGTAGCGGATTGCCGCCATTCTCCTTCAGTTTGATATTCCTTTCAACCAACCGTCTCTTTTCGTCATCCCCCAGGGTCCTCGTCGCCGTCATATTGGGCAACAACACCGCGTCTGCGCAGAATACCTTCCAGTCAAACAGCGCGCCAATGCCGGAAGAGAGCCACGAGGGGGGCCGCGGTTTTCGACAGTCCAAGAGCCAGAGGGTATACCGTGTTACCGATGGCAACGTGTACCCGACGTCCTCCGTGATCTGAACCCGGTTTCTGCTGAACCACTCGACATTTATCACGAACGTGGCGAGGTCGTAGTCGACACGGTCCGTCAGTATCACCCCCGCCCAGTTAGCCTGGGCCCGCGGAGGGTACCGGCCTCCATGGACAATAGCCAGAGAGGGGACCGCCGGCTTCGGTAGAAAGCCCTCCGGGAATAGCAGTCGGGCGAGTGCAACCTCTCGCTGGAATTCGGAGAACCAGCGCTTTGTGGCGGTGTCGTCCGTCATCGAGAGCACCTCGAGATCGGAAGAGCGGGTGTACCGCCATCCCGAATCGTCAGACACGACAAACGCCGGAAGCTCGACGGCGCGGCTCGATCGCACAGCCGTGAAATCCTCCGCGCTTCTCAGAGGGAACGCGCAGACGCAGACAAAGCCGACGAGATGGAGTAGATGGCCCCGTGCCGCGTTCACAACAGGGGGCTAGATTGGCTGCTGGGAGACTGTCATCATTTCGCTCAGTGGACCCGTATGGTTAATACGAGCCCACACGACATTGCTATATTTGAATCCCGCCGGCTCCATCTACCTGACCCGGCTGGGGGCCTGCGCACAGCTACCGTCCCGCCAGTTCGGCGGTATGCGGGGCATAGCGGCCCATGTATTCGGCCGCTTCGAGGATGTGCCCCTGGGCCTCGCGTTCCACGAGTCTCCTGTCCGCGCCGGGGCCGACCGCAAGCGGGATGTCAAGTGCGTACAAGTGAAAGAAGTACCGGTGCTCGCGGTCGGGCGGCTGCGGCCCGCCATAGCCAATCTCGTCCCAGCTATTCTTTCCTTCCGTCGCGATCTCCGGAACCTCGCCCTCCCGAAGCCCCGCGAGCTTCGGATCGATATTGAACACGACCCAATGCGTAAACAGCCCGTGCGGTGCGTCCGGATCGTCCACGATCAACATCAGGCTGCGCGCGTTCGCCGGTACGTCATGGAAGGAAATCGCAGGACTGCGATTCCCGCCCAGCTTCGACTGCTCCGGGGGGATCGACTCTCCCGGGCTGAACCCCTCGACTGTGATTTTCATGGTGCTCCTTTCGAAAGTCGCGCGCCTCAAAAGGCGCCCACGGCAAGGTAGCGGGCGCGCAACTCGTCATTGGGTTGATTGACGAGGTCCTTCTCGATCGTGTGCCGGAGCCGCTGACGCAGCTGCGGCGTCAGCTGTCCGACCACCGAACGATGGAATGCGGCGGCTCCGGCGAAATCCCACGTGGCATCCGGCCGCGCTGTCAGGAACGCCTCGATCTCGTCGGCCACGTCACGTGTGCGCCTCCGCTCCTCCTCACGCTGCATTGGCAGCCGCTCGTCGATCGACATGCCGGCCCGGCCCGGAATCGCACCCGCCGGCCCCGCCGCCTGATGTTTGGAACTCCGAAAACGGCCCGCCATCGAGGTGTCGCGATCGACATAGCTCTGACGGCCGGCCGGGAAATCCATTGCCTCGACCTGTGACAGCGACGGTTCGTGCTGTCCGGTCGCCTGGCTGACCTGAAAGATCCGGATATGTCCGTGATCGGCAGTGATGAAATAGTGGTCGGGCATGTTAATCAAAGGCCAGGCTGACGTTGATGTTGCCGCGGGTGGCGTTGGAGTAAGGGCACGTCTGGTGTGCGAGGTTCATGATGTGCTGGGCATCGCTTTCGGACACGCCGGGCATGGCAGCGCGAAGCTCGACACTGAGCTTTCCCGGGCCGCGTTCGCCATCCAGGTGCGCACGGGCCATCAAGGTCACGCCGCGCAGGGCGACATGTGCCCGCGCCGCCGCCTTCATCAGTTCATCCAGGAAGCACGCGCCGTAGGCGCCGGCAAATAGGTGTTCGGGGGTGACACTCGCGGCCTCGCCGTCCGAGGAGAGTCTCACCCGAAACTCACCGTCGGCAGCCTCGACCGCCCCGTCGCGGCCGCCTTCAGCAATCATCTCTGCAATGGGAATTGTCTTCATGCGCTTTCGTTTTTACCCGCAAAATTCGGTTGGAAAAAATCACGCCGCTCCGTGCCGCCGTCATCGGCAGTTCGGGGCGACGGTCGTCGCTGTCCTCGCCTGTCACAGGCTCAAAGCTGCTCGCCCGCAGGCGTGCGCCTCGCCGGGGAGGGCTTGTTCTCGATGAGTCCGTCGAGCCGCTTCTCGGCCTCGTCAACATCCTGCCGCCGTCCCTGCTGCCTGCCGGACTGTCGCGACTCCTTCGCCTGACGAAGCTGGCGCTCCGCGTCCAGCCAGTGCTCAAGATCGCGACCGTCAGGCCGGCCGCGTTCCTCCCAGATCGCACGCGCACGCCTCGATATCTCGTCGTGCGCAGGGTTGTCCGTCTGCCGTGTTTCCTTAGAAGCCATGTCGTTCCTCCAGGTTTGGCTGGTTCAGCGGCGCTTCATGCGTAATCGCGCCGCAGCCCCGGCACGCCGCCGTTTGGTATTGCGCGGGGTCACAGGCGGTCTCCACGGCCGGGGCGCCTCCGCGCCACCCACGGCCATGCGTTGCGTCCGCGACCGTTCCATCACTTTCCCATCCGTTTCTTCAGATTCCCGGCGGCCTTCTGAACCTTGCCCTCCGCCTGATCCGCCGCCCCCTCGATCCGCGTGCTTGTATCGCCGGACGCCTTGCCGAGCTGCTGTTTTGCAGCGCCTTTCGTGTCCTTCGCCGCGCCTTCGACGCGGTCGCGTGTGCTTGATTTCATCTCGTGGTGGGTTTTGCCGTGCCGAAAACCGACCTAGCCCCACCGGGCGCGTTCCCGCATCACCCCCAAATCGTCACCCGATGTCCGCAAATTCCGCTGCCGTGTTCGCAAGCGGTGCGCAGTATCCGGGAGCGACCGCAGGTACGTTGTTCCCATGAACAGTCGTGACCGGGTCGGCGAACATGTCGGAGCGCACCGCGTGCGTTGGTTCATGGCGGCACTTTGGGCACTCATTCTCGTGAAGTGCGTTCTCGTCAGCTGGGCGGTCGGACACTGGCAGATGCCCTTCCACGCCGCCTGGGTGGTCGCCCCGACGATTGCATTCGCGGGCGTGGCTACGCTGGTCTGGGCGCTCCACCGCGAATAGCGGCCGTTTCCGCCGGGTCCCTGCCCTGCCCGGGGGCGCAATTGTCGCCGGAAAGTCGTTCCACGGCTTGGCTTTCGCCATATTTTGGTCAACATCCGTGCAGATTCCGAGGTCGGCAGGCAGCAACCCCGCTCTCCGCTTCTCTCGGATTAGTCCAACGATCCCCGCGCACCCCCGCGGTCCCAACAACGATCCTTTGCTCGGTCCATGAAAGATTATCCCTCTTCAGACCTGAGAAACTTCGCGGTCCTTGGCCATGCATCGTCCGGCAAGACGATGCTCGCCGAAGCCATGATGTACTGCTCCGGTCGCATCGGCAGAATGGGAAGCATCGCCGCCGGTACGACCGTTTCCGATTACCACGACAGCGAGCGCAAGCACCAGATCTCCGTGCACGCCTCGCTGCTGCACACGGAGTGGATGGAGAAGAAGTTCACCATCCTCGACTGCCCCGGGTACGCGGACTTCATCAGCGAAGGGCTCGGCGCGATGCGGGTGGGCGATTTCGCGGTCATCGTCATCAACGCCGCGCATGGTCTCGGCATCGGAACCGACGCGGCCTGGGACTACGCCACGCACTTCGGCCTGCCAAAGATCCTTGTCATCAATGGCCTGGACAAGGCCAACGTCAGCTTTGACCAGGTGCTGGCGGACACACGGGAGCACTTCGGGAAGAGTGTCTACCCGATGACCGTGCCTCTCAATGCGGGCCCCGGCTTCAGCCACACGCTCGATGGAATGCGAAACGAGGTGGTGAGCTATACGCCGGGCGGCAACGGGCGTTACACCGAAACGCCTCCGGGCGCCCTCGCCGAACGCGTGCAGCAGATGCATCGCGAGATCATCGAGTTCGTCGCCGAGTCGGACGACTCGCTCATGGAGAAGTTCTTCGAGAAAGGCGCGCTCGAGGAAGGCGAGTTCCGCGCGGGCCTTCACAAGGCGGTCCAGTCCCAGGTGTTCGTCCCGCTGTTCGCGGTGTCCGCCGAAACCAACGTCGGCGTCTCCCGCCTCATGGACTTCATTGCCAAATATGGGTCCTCGCCACTCGATCGTGCCGAGGTCCCAGCCCAGGACGCGAGCGGCCTTCCCGGCTCGGTGCAGCTGACGCAGCCCGAGCCGGTCGTGTATGTATTCAAGACGATGAACGAGCCGGGCGTCGGCGAGCTGTCGCTGTTCCGGCTGTTCTCGGGTACGCTGAAATCCGGCGACGAGCTGCGCAATTGCACGCGCAACCTGTCCGAGCGCGTGGGCCAG
Organism: bacterium; assembly: GCA_021779435.1. The sequence continues at coordinate 693 of JAJYAR010000062.1, read as the reverse complement.
TTGTACCTTCTCAACGGCCATGACCGCGTACCGGTGCCGCAGCTGCACGGGGGCGACATTGGCGCGGCGGTCAAACTGCGCGACACCCACACCGGCGACACGCTTTGCAGCCTGAAATTCCAGGTCACGCTGCCGAAGGTCGAGTACCCCTCTCCCAACATTCACGCCGCCCTGCGGCTGCGGTCAAAGGGCGACGAGGACAAGCTCGCCGTCGGGCTTGCCACGTTGCACCAGGAGGATCCGACGTTCCATTACCGTGTCGATGACGAGGTTCATCAGACGATCGTGTCGGGCCAGGGCGAAATCCACCTTCAGGTCATCGTCGAGCGGCTCGCACGCCGGTTCGGCGTCACCGTCGAACTGGAGGAGCCGCACATCCCCTACCGGGAAACGATCCGCGGGCGCGGTGACTCACGCTATCGTCACAAGAAGCAGACCGGCGGCGCCGGCCAGTTTGCCGAGGTCTGGCTGCGTATTGAGCCGGGTCCCCGGGACAGCGGGGTCGAGTTCAAGCAGTCCCTCGTTGGCACCAACGTGGACCGCGTTTTCGTCCCGTCGGTCGAGAAGGGCGTCCAGACCGCCTGCCGGGAGGGCATCTTCGCAGGGTTCCGAGTCACCGACGTGAAGGCCGAGTTCTACGACGGGAAGATGCATCCGGTGGATTCCAAGGACATCGCGTTCCAGGTGGCCGGT
>JAJYAR010000061.1 GCA_021779435.1 bacterium | reverse complement strand
TCGGCATCGGCTGGAGCAAGGCCAACGAGAAGCCGGAACTTTTCGAGGCGCTCGGCACCCGGCATGGCGTGATGGTCAGTGAAGTCACCAAGGGAGGGCCCGCCGACAAGGCCGGCATCAAGCCCGGCGACGTCATCGTCGCTCTGAACGGACGCCCGGTGCAGGACGGCGACGACCTGGTCGCGCGTGTCGCCGATCTCCCGATCGGCTCGCAGGCCTCGGTCGCGGTCGACCGGGGCGGCAAGAGGATGGATATGAAGGTCGCCATCCTCGATCGCGCCGAAGTCTTTAAGGACGATCCCCGCTTCGCGCTCGACCAGCCTGAAACGCCCGCGCAACCTTCCAAAACGTCCGCGCAGCCCAAGTTCGGCATGAAGATTCGCGATCTCGCCGACGCGGACCGCGTGGGAGAGGGAATCAAAGATAAATCCGGTGTCATCATCACCAGCATCGATCCGGATTCCTTCGCCGACGATCTCGGCCTGCAGGAGCGCGACGTGATCGTCGCCATCAACCGCGAGGCCGTAAAATCGGTCGACGACCTGCGCCGAATTCAGGGAGCGCTCAAACCGGGCGATGCTCTCGCGCTGCACATCTACCGGCCCATGCCAGCCGGCCGCAACTCAGTCCAGTGGACCTCGATGTATCTTTCCGGTAAACTACCTGGAAACTAACATGACCCTTCGATGGATGATGTTCCTCGCCTCGCTCGTCGCCAGCGTTAACCTGATGGCCGCTCCTCGCCGGAAGAAGGCAAAAACACACACCAATCACCACTCTGCGTTGTCAAACCATCAACGCGCGAAACGGGGCGTTGGCCACCCTCCCAGCCGGCCCAGCGGACGCCGCGGAGCCAAAGCCTCCAAGCGGCGCCGCGCCTATCAGCAGGCCCCCACGCCGGAACGATACGCTCAGATCCAGCAGGCGCTCGCCGACAGAGGCTACTACCACGGCCAAACGAACGGGCAGTGGAACCCGGAGTCCGTGCAGGCGATGCGGAAATATCAACAGGACCACCAGCTTGACGGAGACGGCAAGATCAATTCTCGTTCCTTGATCGGCCTCGGCCTCGGACCCAAACGCGCGCTCACCGCGCAGGCAGCGCCTCAACCAGCGGCGCCGCCCATCCCCAGGTCCAACATGCTCCAACCGGCCCCCGCCAATCTTCCCCCGATTCAACCGCAACAAAACGGACCCACGGAGCAATAACCATGATTCTTGGAGTACCGAAGGAAGTAAAAGACCACGAAACCCGCGTCGGCATGGTGCCGGCCAACGTTACCGCGTTGCATGAGGCGGGCCACAAGGTGCTTGTCCAGGCCGGAGCTGGCGCAGCAAGCTCGCTACCGGACTCGGAATACATACGCGCCGGCGCCGAGATCGTTTCCTCGGCGGCCGAGGTATGGAAACGCGCCGAGATGATTGTCAAAGTGAAGGAGCCTCAGCCGGCCGAATACGCTTTCTTCCGGCCCGGTCTGATCCTTTTCACCTACCTCCACCTCGCGCCCCTGCCCGGACTCACGGATGAGTTGGTGCGGGCGCGGGTTAATGCCGTGGCCTACGAAACGATCCGCGAAGCCGACGGTTCGCTGCCCTTGCTCACGCCGATGAGCGAGGTGGCCGGACGCATGGCCGTTCAGGTGGGCGCGCAGTATCTGGAAGCGCCCAACGGCGGCCGCGGAATCCTGATCGGCGGCATCCCCGGCGTGCAGCCTGCCAATGTTGTGATCCTGGGCGGCGGTGTCGTCGGCCACAACGCGGCCAAAATGGCCGTGGGCCTGGGTGCCCGCGTCACCGTCATCGACAGGAACCTCAACCGTCTCCGTGAACTCGACGACGTTTACGCAAGCAGCCTCGTCACTCTGGCCTCCAACGTCTGGACCATCCGCGAAGCCCTCCGCCACGCCGACCTGGTCGTGGGCGCGGTGCTTATCCCCGGCGCCTCGGCGCCGAAACTCATCCGCCGCGACATGTTGGCCTCGATGAAGAAGGGCGCCGTCATGGTGGACGTCTCCATCGACCAGGGCGGTTGCTTTGAAACCTCCCGCGCCACGACCCACACCGATCCGGTTTACTTCGTCGACGGGGTGCTTCACTACTGCGTGTCGAACATGCCCGCGGCCGTGCCTCACACCTCCACCTTCGGCCTGACGAACGCCACCGCGCCGTACATGATGGAGCTCGCCAATCACGGCCTTGAAGCGGCCTGCGAGAAAGACGAAGCCATCCGCGAAGGCGTGAACACCTACAACGGCTACATCACCTACCCGGCCGTAGCCGAATCCCAGGGCCAAGCCTGGAAAGAACTCGCCGCGGTTCTTTAAATCCGGCTTCCTCACCTCGTCAGTGGCGGACCACCGCCGGTCCGCCGCTCCTGGCTCCTTACTTCTTGCTTCTCGCTCCTCCTCCCAACCTACGTGGTAAGCGCCGGACCCGTGCCCGTCATGAACGTCTTGTTCTTGTCGCCCACCCAATACCGCTCCCCGGCAATGCACCAAATAAATTCGAGCGGGCTCTCCTGCGAGAACACCGGATGGTAATTCAGGAACGGAATCGTCACCAGGTCGCCCTCGCTCACGTTATGCACGAACGTTAGCTTCTCGGGCGTCTCGTAGACCTCCATCGATCCCTTCCCTCGAATGAAGATGTACGTCTCTTCCTGGTCAGTGTGGTTGTGCGGCGGCCACGAGCGCGCGAACGGCTCGAAGAACGTGTATCCGGCCACCAGCCGGTCCGCCGCCTCCGACACGTCGAACATCAGGTAAACGTCCTTCCCCTTCAGCCGGCGGATGCGCTCCTCGCGAACCGAGAATTCCGCGAACTTCGAATGAAACACCGGATGAACATTAGCTGCCGGCGCCGAAGTCTGAATCACGCGCGACGTCTCCTCGCCTGCATTCGCGATCCGGAACGCCGCTCCCAGCGGAATGTACAGCGTGTCGTAGGGCGCCAGCGTAAAGCTCTGCCCGTCCACCTCCACTTCCGCCGATCCCTTCCACTGAAACAGCAGGCTCTCGCGTCCGGCGAGAGAGTTGGGCGCCGTGCTCGAACCCGGCGGCAGCTCGTATTCCCCGCAGTCCAGAAACTGCAAGTCCGCTTCTTCGTGCGTGAAGCGCTGGCGATAAGTCACCGCGGGCGCGGCGGCGCGAAACATTTTTCCGGGATGAACAACCGCCGCCGGCCCGGTCTGTTCTTCAGCGGTGGGAAGTGTCGTAGCCATGGCTTTCTCCATTATCCGTTCAAAGCTTGTACACCGAGGTCGCGGTTCCGCGAAAAAGCGCGTCGCGCTCTTCCGCGCTGAGTTTCGCCGCCAGCGACCGCACAGAATCCGCCCACAGGCTGTATTCCGAAGCCAGCAGCACCACCGGCCAGTCCGATCCGAACATCACCCGCCGCGGACCGAATGCTTCGATCACCGTCTCGAAATACGGCCGCAGGTGCTCGACTCTCCACTTCTTCCAATCGGCCTCGGTCACCATGCCGGAGACTTTGCAATACACGTTCGGCCGCCGCGCCAACTCGAGCATCAGAGCCCGCCACGGTTCCATCACCCCGTCGCGAATCCGCGGCTTGGCCACATGGTCGACAACAAACGTCTGTCCGGGAAACCGGTCTACGAATTCGAGCGTCCGCGGCAAGTGCCGCTCGAAGATCAGAATGTCGTAGACGAGTTTGTGCCGCTCGAGCAGCCCCACGCCGCGCAGAAAATCCGGCCGCAGCATATAGTTGTCGTCCGGCTCATCGTGCAGAACGTGCCGCAGTCCCTTCAGGTGCGGATTCGCAGCCAGGCGTTCGATGCGCTCCTCCGCCGTCTCCGAGATCAGCGGCGCCCACCCCACCACCCCCCGGATCAGCGCATTCGCCGCCGCGAGCGACAGCAGCCACTCGGTTTCCTCGATCGTCTGCCGCGCCTGCACGGCCACGGTCCCACCGATGCCCGCGGCTTTCGCAACGGGCGCCAGGTCCGCGGGAAGAAAATCGCGCCGAAGCACGTCCATCCCCGCGCCGATCCACCCATACTCGCTCGCGCTGTAGCGCCAGAAATGCTGGTGACAATCGATCGCTTCGCGCTCAGCCATTGCTTGCTCCCGTTTCGATAACGCACTTTACCAATCCCGGCGACGACCACACCTCCTCAAACCGCGACGGAACCTCGTCCAGCCGCATTCGGTGCGTAATCCACGGCGACGTGTCGATCTCTCCTTCTTCGATCATGCGGATGATGCGCGGAAAATCTCCGCAACTGTTCCGGCTCGCCAGCAGCGTCGTCTCCCGCCGGTGAAAATTCGGATCGTCGAACGTGAGCGAACCCTGCACCAGCCCCACAAACACAATCCGCCCACCGTGGGCGTGAAACTCGAAGCACTTCTCCATTGAAGTGCGGTTGCCTGTTGCGTCGAACACAACGTCCGCAAGCCTTCCGTCCGGCTCGGACTGAGTTTCCACGCCAAGCGCTTCGATGAAACTCCGCCGCGTCTCGTTGATGTCGAGCACGCGGATGCGCGCGCCGGTCGTCTTGGCAAACATATACACCGCCAGCCCGATCGGTCCCGCGCCCACGATCAGCGCCTCGTCTTCATCGTTCAGCCCGCTTCGCTCCACCGCGTGCGCTCCGATGCCGAGGGTCTCCACCAGCGCCAGTTGATCGAGCGTCAGCTTCTCCGATTTGTGCAGCAGCCGCACCGGCACACTGAACCTGTCCTGCATCCCGCCGTCGCGATGCACGCCCATCACCTGGATGCGCTCGCAGCAGTTCGGCTTCCCCCGCAGGCACGCATGACACGTCCCGCAGTTCACGTACGGTTCCACCGCGCAGCGGTCGCCCGCGCGAATGCCGCGCGAGTTCGGCGGCGCCTCGATCACCTCCACCCCCAACTCGTGCCCCAGCACGCGCGGGTACGAAAAAAAAGGCTGCCGTCCCGCGAATGCATGCAGGTCGGTGCCGCAGATGCCGATACGATGCACGCGAACCACCGCGTGCTCTTCTGTGGGTTCCGGCTCCGGCGCCGCGCGCCCGGCGAACGTGCCAGGTTGTTCCAGGACGATTTGTCGCATGAATGCTGATACTATTCAAACTTCGCCGGCCACTCAAATGCAAACTCGCACCCTCGGCAGTACCGGACTCCGTGTGCCCATCGTCAGCCTCGGCGGCTCGCCCTTGGGTGGCGTGTTCGCCCCGGTTGAGCAGAGCGAGGCCATCCGAGCGGTGCACGCCGCCATCGGCTGCGGCATGAATTTCATCGACACTTCGCCCTTCTATGCCCTCACCCGCGCCGAAACCGTGCTCGGCCTCGCCCTGCGCGGCGTCCCGCGGGACCGTTATCTGCTCGCCACTAAAATCGGCCGCTACGGACAGAACGAATTCGATTTTTCTGCCGCGCGAACCAGGGCGAGCATCGAGGAAAGCCTCGCACGCCTCGGCGTAGACTACGTGGACGTGCTGCACTGCCACGACATTGAGTTCGGCGCCATTGACCAGGTCGTCGACGAGACCATCCCCACGCTCCGCCAGCTCCAGCAAGCCGGCAAGGTGCGCTTCATCGGCGTCACCGGCCTGCCCTTGCGCATCTTCGAAAGGGTGCTCGCCCGCACGAGTGTCGACGTGATCCTCTCCTACTGCCGCTACATCCTGAACGACACTTCATTACTGCGCGTACTGCCGCTCGCCGAAAGGGCGAATGCCGGTGTGATCCACGCCGCCCCGTTCGGCATGGGCCTGCTCACGCAAAATGGCCCGCCGGCCTGGCACCCCGCACCGCAGTCCCTCCGCGAAGCCTGCCGCCGCGCCGCCCTATGGTGCCAATCCCAAGGCCTCGACCTCGCGCGCATCGCGCTTCAGTTCTCCGCCGCCAACCCGCGCATCCACACCGTAGTCGCCGGCGCATCCAGCGTCGCCGAAGTCGAAGCCAACGCCGCCGCCGTCGAACAACCCCTCGACGAGCAGGTCGTCAAGTCCCTCCAGGAAATCCTCGCCCCTGTCCGCGACATGACCTGGCCCAGCGGCCGCCCGGAAAACCAGGACGCCTGAGGCCGGCGTCCTCAGTTATTCAGACCCGTGAACCTGTACTCGTAAACGACAAAAGCGCGCCCTCCGAGGGTCAAGCCGGGGGCAGTAAATGTGGGGATTTTACTCGGGTCGGGTCCAACGTCGACGCGAATCTCGAATGTTCCCGGGAGGCTCGTAGGCACTTGCGGATACTGCACGCCTTGAGACTGACCGGGAACGCCACCCAAGTAGCTGACCGGAATACCAACTGTCCCCGCCGCCGCCGGAACACGAACCAACCAGACGCTGTCGCTCACGAACTGATCCGAATCGACGCGGAGCGTAGCCGCCTCGCCGGCCTCGCCGCCGGTCCAGTTCACCGGATAAAGCACGTTCCCAGTCGCGGCCCCAACGGTTGAGCCCGCCGGATACTGCGACGTGACGCTGATATCGGCTCCGGCCGTCAGGGATGCCTGGAACGAGCCGACTCCGGCGCCTGCCGCGGCAAGTCGATAGGTCCCAGGCTGCACAAAGCCGGCGGGAAGCGTGGCGCTGTAGCTCACACTGCCATCCGAGGCGATCGTCGGCTGGACCTGGACTGGAACTCCTTGCGGGTTAGTCACGACAATCGGCCCGGCCGAAAGCGTCTTGTGACCCGGTATCGGGCACCGCGGGCTGCGCGGAACTGCCTCGACCACGACCTGCCCGTTCGCAGGCAACGGCGTAGGTAACACCAGCCCTGGGGACGCTGGAAACCTGGCCGAGAACGTGTCCGTCTCTGGCGTCTTGGGATCGTTGAGTATGACGCTCTTCTTGATCACGATCTCCCCGTAGCCCCACACCGGTGGGTCGGCGCACGGGCCGCCGCCCGTATGGATGCTCACCAGAACGGGCTGGCTCTCCGCTTCCACATAATTCGAGACGATTCGCACGGGCACCGAGCAGCCTTCCCGCACGCCTGGCGGGATCTGCACGTTGTACTGGTCAACCCCCGCAAACCCAGGGGCACGCCCCGCAAACGCAACTGGAGCGAGAGCGACGGCGTAAGGTATCGCATTCATGGGCACGGTAGCCGCATCGAAGAGAGCGCTCGCGCCATAGACCGCCGGTTTCGACAACGGATTCGAGGGCGCAGGCTCGCCGTCTTCGGCGGGGGGCGCCGTCCCACCAAGGCCGGTGCCGTAGACCTCGATGAAGTCGCCCGGCGAAGCGCTGTCCGAAGCGGAATTCACGGAAACGCTCCCATCACTCGCCATGTTCAGGACCGCCCCGGCGCCGCACCCCGAGCCGCCCTGCGTGAAGAGCATCGGGTTGACGGGCAGCACGTCGGCGCCCACCGGCGCGCTCGAATGTCCGGCCACGGTGACCACAACCGAAGCGCTCCCGTAGGCGGAGTACTCAGTTCCGGCGGCCGTGTCCCCAGGCACTTCGGCGTTGATCTGCGTCGAGGAGACGTAGAAAAGCGGAGCCGGCTTTCCGTTGAAGGTTACCGACGCGCCGCCCAGAGAAGTGGGCAGCGGAAAACCGCTCGCCCACGTTGGAGCGCTGATATCAAACGTCCCAAAAATTGCAGCAATCGACCCAGGAGCCAGCGCGTGACCAGGCGCGTCGGCTGGGACGAAGCTCGCCCCATTCACGACCCCTCCGGGGAAAATAACCGGCGTCTGTGCGCGGAGCAATGAAACACCAGCCAGACCCCAAAGCACAAGACGGCGGCGGAGAACGCTCACCTACTTCGCCCCCAACACCGCGCCGGTCACGCTGAACGTGAACGCCTGGTCCTGGCCGGGCGTAGCCTGGAATGGAATCCTTTGACCGAGAAGGGAGCCGAGACTACCCGACGGCCCTGACAGCGTAATGTAACGGCTTTGAAGCCATAGCACCAGCGGCTGCCCAGCCGGGATCGCCATAGTGTAGTCCTGAAGGCCGGCCGAGACGCTCGTCCGCTCCGCCGCCAGGAAGGCGCCGCTTCCGAAGTACACCCCGACAGTCAAATGCGGGAAGTCGAGCGGACCAGACGAGGAAGTTGGCAGTAGCCACTGGGGACCCTGAACTCGGACATCAAGCCTCACCCCAAGGACGAGGTTAAGGTCAGCCCGCGCGTTGGCGCCCGCGCCGACGGAGACCGCGGGCGGCGGGCCCCAAAGACACGGATCGAGAAACGGCTGCCCGGGAGTAGAGACACAAACCTCGTAATCTCCGGGCGGAAGCGGTGGAGATGAGTGGTCGCCGTGGGAGTCGGTCACGGCCGACGTTGCATACGCTGCCTCGCCTGATGCCAGCATCGCGCCTCCGGCCGGCAGTAGCAGATACTTAGGCAGGCGGCGATACGTGACAGTCGCCCCAACAACGGGCGCGCCATCCACGGCGGAAACAACCACGCCCGAAATCGTCGCATTCTGTGCGGCCGCCAGGGCGGCGGGCGCGAAAAGTACAACGGGCACCAGCAGCGCGAATCTTCTCATGGTCGCCCCGCCCCTATTCCTGCGAGGGCGTGTAGGGCCCTAGGTTATTCTGGTTGCCGTTCTGGTTCGAAGGCGTGAAGCAGGCCCCGGCATCTGGGAGGTTAATCCAAGGCCTGAATACCGCTGTGGTATAGCCCGCGAAGCTGCTTGCGTTGAAGCCGGCCACATTGCTGGAGGCAGCCGTCAGCGGCGCGTGGATCTCGCATGTCTCGCTGTACCCGTCGTTCGAGTTTGAATGCGTTTCACCCAGGACGAAGGTGACACCGGGATCCACATACTGGATAAAAAACTGAACGTCGTTGAAGTCCGTCTGCGCCTCACCCTGAACGTTGGCGGCCGGCTCCGTCGAATAGCAATACGGGGTGCCCGCGTCTGCGACACACGGATACGCGTGGAGGTCAGCTACATTTGGGGCAGTGTGCGAGACGGGCATCTGAAACATCTGACCCAACGTGCCTCCGCACCACAGCCCCTCCGATGTCGGAGACGGGTTGGCAGGCGAGCCGATGTACCCGCCTTCGATCGCAGAAAGTATCGAGTCGAGACCCATCGTCCGCGCGTAGTCTCCGTAGACGCTGGTGCAGTTGAAGCCCGCTACGTTGGAATTAGATCCGGCAGCCGACCACGTTACGCGTCCAATGTCGTATCCGTCCTGGCCCATGTAATACCTGATCGAGTCCACCTCGTCCGGATTACCTGACGACGTTTGTGAATTGTCCACGATGAAGCGCGCCTGGACCGGAAAGTCGGTCATATCGAGTTCCTGCTCGACGTCAAACTCAAACAGATTCAGCCCCTTCGCGCCAGCCGTCGGGGTGTTGTATGCCGCCCCGATCACGGCCTGAGCGACGCTGTATAGATTCTGCCAGCCGACGAAGATCGGATTCGCTGGCGAACAGTTGTAACCGTGGTCGCCATCGTCGACCGGCACGCCAGGATTGGACACTCCCCCATTCAGTGTGGGGCAGTAACTCGCGCAGTCGCTTACGTTGCTCGGACAGCTAAACGGTGAGACCGTCGAGCACGGCCTCACACCATATGGAACCCCCGGCAGGTACTGCAGCACCGTCGGCGTATTCGGACACACATTCGCCACGCCTGCCGGAGGAGCGGCGGACGGGTAGTTCTGCCAGGCCAAGTACTGTCCCGGCGCACCCCCGTACACGCCGACCCAATCTCCGTGGGCCATCGTCGGAGTCACGTTTGTGATACGCGCGTTGTAGAGGTCCAGGAAAAACGCCGAGAGATTACCCGTCCAGCTCCCGGTCGGGCCCGAAACATATTGCCAGGTATTTCCGCATCCACTGAGGGGCGTTGAGTGGAAACCACCGCATATCCCAAAAAAGAACCTGACCCCCGTCACCCCTTGGGCTCGCCAATTAGCGAACGCGGCCTGGTAACATGCGCGGATCGTCGAAGCGTTCGGGCACGCGGCGGCAAGGCCGGAATCGGCAATTGACGGCGGCTGGCCGGAGGTGTAAAGATCAATCGGGACAGCCCCGAGGTTTACTTGTAGCTGACTGGGGGGGGCAATTTCAGTGCCATTTAAAACTACACACAACAGCGGCCACTAGCGTCCGGCTATAAGTCCCACAGAGTCAACTGGTTAGAAATTGCCGATGATTTTTCCTGGGACTCGATCTCGCGGAGGGCCTGCAAAACGGGCACTTGCTCAAACAGAGTGACGCTGAGCA
>JAJYAR010000060.1 GCA_021779435.1 bacterium | reverse complement strand
CCGATCCGTCGCACGCGTTTGCCTTGTTGTAGCCGCGGTCCGCTGACCGCGGTGCCCTTGGCCCAATACGCCCAGCGGTATCGCCCCACCTCCGGTCCACAAACCGGCCTCTGCGGAGGCCGGCTACATCGATCCTTAACGCTCGAGCGTCGCGGCCATCAGTCCGATCACGACCTCGTTCGCGAGCGCGCGGACCGTGAGTGACTTCAGCGGTTTCGACGAATCCAGCGGCAACCGGAGAACGGTTGCGGAGCCGCCCGGGATCTCCCGGCCCTGGCCTTTGAAGGTTGCCTCATCGAGCGCCCGCACCCTGCCCGTTTTCAGGTCGACGCGCACCGGCAGCGGGCCGGGACGGCGGAACTGATAGTCATCAACGAAGTAGTCCTGCTCGATGGGCCACCAGTTGGTCGGGTTCTCGAGCTTCAGCGTCACAAAGGTACCGTCCGCGTACGTGACGACCACCTCGCCGTTGTCGAAGCGGCTCTGCATCCAGTTCGTCGAGCCGGCGACGAGCAGATGGACCGCCTTCGCGCTGCCGTCGAGTGGGGTCGTGAACTCGTGCGGGTAATTGTCCCACAGCGACGAGAACACGATGTTCCGTCCGCCGCCCTTCCCAGGCGTGGCAAATGGCACCCCGGCCGGCGTCACGATCCGGCCGCCATTCGCGTCGGACGCCGCGCGCAGTCCGGCGTCTTCGATGTCCGCGGTCGCGTTGATGCTGCCGGCCCAGCCGCCGATTCCCTGTTTTGGAATCGCCAGCGAAACGTAAGGTGAGCGCGGGGAACGGTACTGGTTCTTGAAGATCTGCGTGACGTTGTCGTTGAAGGCCGCTGCAAGCCCCACCGGTTCGAAGGTGGAACCCGTCGCAGCAAGGTCGCGGCAGCTTTCGAGGGAAAGGTCCACGTTTCCTGGTGCGACTATCTCGACGTTCACGGGCTGCCACCAGGTGAGTCCGTTTCTGCGCAGTTGCGCGAAAGCGGTCCGGTGGCCGGGAAGGCCCGTTGCCGTCGCTGTCACCGAGTCCCTGCCGCGTTCGACCTGGCCGAACGCGCCCTGCGGGTCGCTCCAGTCGAGCAGCTCGGCACCGGCAAACGCGACACTCACCGCTCCACGGCGCTCGACGCTCTGCTCGGGGATCGGGAGAGAGGCGGGGCCGGCGCTCCACTCGACCGCCACGGCATAGGCCGGCTCCGCACCGGCGTTGATCACAATGCGCGGAGCGCCCACCGCGTCGCCGGCGACCCGCCACGTGCCGGGCCGGCCGTTCACGGTGACGCGCGCGACCCCGGCGACCGGAGCCCGCAGCTCGAGCTGCAGGGACCGCACCGGCCGCGCGAAACGCGGCTCGATCAGATACGTGTCCACGTTTCCGGTACGCTTGAACGCGAAGCTCACGTCGGGATGCACGATCCGCGCGTGATCCCAATCGGCGGGAAAGCCGGGTGTGACCTGCAGCGAGCCGGAAAGCAGGTTTGGCCTGAGTCCGAAGAGTCCCTCGACCAGGGCGCGCGAAAGCACTCCGCCACCGTCGGCGAAGTCGCGCTGCGACTCGCGCCGGTACACATCCAGGTAGGACATCGAGCCCACGTTTCCGGGCGAAATTCCCATGTACATCGCGGCAAGGAGCACGCTCTTCACGAGCCGCCCGGCCTCCTCGGGTCGTCCGGCCTGCCAATAACCGAGGGCGGTGTGGACGATCTCGCCCATGACAACGTTGTTGATCGACCAGACGTACGGCATCCAGGTGGAGGTGGACAGGGCGGCATACGGCTGGTCGTCGGGAACGCCCGGGCCGCGGACCGGAAGGTGCGGGATCCCGGTGTCGACGTAGCGCGTCATCTGCCAGGCCTCGAGCGGAGTCATCACCTCCGAGTCGATCGCATGGTAGAACGTCCACAGTGCCGCGCTCGGGTGCACGGCCTGTGCGCCGAGAAGGTCCTTGAATTCCGCATACCAGCCGCGGTCCGCAAGCCAGAGGTTGCGACGCATGCCCTCGGCAATCAGCTGCGCCTCGCGGTCGTAGGGCGCCGGGTCCTTGCCGAGCAGGCGCGCAAGCCGCGCGGCTTCGACGTTGTGGAAATAGTTGTAGGCGGAGGTGTGGGTGACGCCGCCACCGTTGTACTGAAGGTCGTCGCTCGCCCAGATCGCGGCGTACGCCTCGTACAGCGGGAGTTTGTCGGAGCCGTATTCGCGGCGAAACAGCCGCCGCTCCCACGCGAGATGACGCTCGATCACGGGCCATACCTCGGCGGCGAACGTGAGGTCGCCCGTCCAACGCAGGTGACGGAAAACCGCGTCGATATAGACGAGGTTCATGTCGTAGTGGGAATTCGACATGTCGCCGTTGCTGTGGAGCGCGACTTCGCTGCGGGCGAGATTCGAGTTCTCGTCGGGCGGTGCGAGCCTGGCCGGAATCGCCGACGTGTTCTGGCGTGTGGCCCAGTAGGAAAGGTGGCGGCGGGCCCGGTCGTGCCAGCCGAACGCGTCCTGCGCATACGGCCCGCGCCAGCCGAGCAGCTTCGAGCGCCAGGCGATCGCCCCGTGCATCACCGCGCCCTGCGGCTCGTCCCAGACGGCATCGATGCCGACGTTCAGCGCGCCGACGGCGGCGTTGAGGAACGGGTCGGGCGTCTCGATCAGCACGTGCTGGCGCAGCTCGGCGAAGTGGGCCTGGGTTTCGGCAAAGCGCCGCGCAACCTCCGGCACCCGGAACGCCTGCAGCAGCGGCACGCGCGTCGGCTGCCGGTTCACGTTCGCTCCGTCGGCGGTGACGTCGCGGTACGTCGAAAGCTCCTCGGTCTGCGCATTCGCGTCGGGCAGTCGCTGCAGTGCGAGATACAGCGGCTCGGCACCGAGCGGCACTCGTCCGATGACCACCGGGGTGTCGGATACCGAACCCGCGGCGGCGAGGAGGTCGGTGAAGGAAGCCCACTTCGCCGCATCGGAAACAGCGAGGGTCGCGCCGGCGGGCATGAGGCCGAGGATCGTCGCCGGCTTGCTCGTCATGCGGAAGGTCCCGCCCTCGAGCGTGAACTGGTTTCCACGGCAGTACTCCGGCTTGAGCTGGAAGTATTCGCTGATCGGAACCCTCTCGGTCCCGATGTCGCCATCGCGCGCGCCGCGCTGGCCATTTGCTCCGCCGAATGCCCAGGTAAGCTCCACGCCGGCAGGGATTCCCTGTCCGTCGACTCGAAGGACGAGACCTTCGGTCTGGTGCATGGCGAGAACCTCGACCTTGAGCGAACCGCCGCCGAGCAGCGGGTCGGTGATCTCGTACAGCATCGATCCCGGGCGATAGCGTGCCACGACCCGCTGGGCCTCGAACAGCCACTTGGCACCGGACTGCGAGCGGACACCCAGCCGAAGATTTCCCCCGCGTCCCGGAAGGTACAGCGTGAACTCGGGCTTGTCGCCCGCGTCGGAACGGAACGCCGTGTTGCCGCCGTAGAGCGGCCGGTTGAAGAACTCCGCGCCGTTGGTGATGACGAAGTCGCCCTGTTCCGGAGTGTACCGAAGCGGCCGCTCGATGTTATCGACGAGGTTTGGCTGAAGCCGCGATGCCGCCGGAACGGTCGCCGCGGGAGCGGTGGCTGCTCCGAAAGAGGCGAGCGAAAATGCGCAGGTGAACGAGAGGAGTGCGACGCGAGGGGACATCGAAGTAAGAGATTCGGGAGGACGCGCGGACCGAAAGATCAGAGCGTATTGACGCTACTCTGGAACCGCTCGCCGTGGAATAGACATTTCTGGAAATCGCATGACGATTTTGGGAAGCGCACGCGAGCGAGTTGGAGCCGAGGTCCCTGCCCCGGGGTTCGCCGGTCTCCGACTGGCGTGTCGAGCCAAGCTCCAGGCCGGGGTCCCTAACCCCGGGGTAGCGCCGGACCGCCGGGCCGGCCGCGTATCGGGCCGCGGATCGTTGTGAAGCGCTCCACCTCAATGCCCTAAAAAAAACCGCCGGAGCGAGGGGTATTCGCTCCGGCGGTCGAACCGAAACACAGACTACGAACTAACTCTAACCAAGTCTTAGAACCGGCCCTTCACGCCGAACATCCAGATCGCGCCCGTGCGGAGGATGCGCTCGAAGTTGTCCTCGTGCTGGTAGTACGTGTAGATCGAGGGCTCGTTCAGGATGTTTCGACCGTCGGCAAACACGGAGAAATGCTCAGACAGCCGGAACTCGACGTTCAGGTCCGTCACGAGACGATCCCGCTGGTACATCTGCACCCACGGCGACGCGGCGGTCCACGCGTTGGTCGCTGCCGAGTAGGTGCGCGCCGGATTCTGGAGAATCTTGCCGACCCAGTTGAAGTTGAGCCGCCCGGAGAAGCGTCCCTGGCCATACGCGATACCGGCGTTGGTGATCATCTCGGGGGAGCCGAGATTGAACGCCCAGTCATCGTAATGGATCCGGGTGTGATTGGCGAAGATGCTCGTGTTGCGAAGAGCGCCCGGCAGGAACGTGAGCTGCTGCTGGTAATCGAGCTCGAAGCCCTGGTACGTCGTGGGGACCGAGATATTGACCGGTCCGACGAGCGTGTAGTTGGACGTGCCCGGGAGCCCCGGGTACCCGGCCGCACCGAGCGGGACCTGGTTGCCGAACTGCCGGTCACGAACCTTGGTGTAGAACACGTTTGCGGACAGTGAACCCACCGGCTCGAAGTAATACTCGAGACCGGCATTGATCGTCTTCGAGCGCTCCGGCTTCAGGTCCGGGTTGCTCGCAGTGATCTTCGCGTTGGTGTCGTCGATCGCGGACACGCCTGGCACCAGGTTGCCCAGGTCGGCACGGGTGATCGCCTCGTGATACGACGCCCGGCCTCGCATCTGCTGGGAGAACTTGTAGTTCGCATGCAGGTACTTGAGCGTGTTGCTGTACTTGTTTCCGCCGGCGACCGGGAGGTTTGTGGTGGTGTTGATGCCCTTGCCCCAGCTCTTCGTACGCTCATGGCGGATTCCGGGCATCAGATCGAGCGCGCCGAACGTGAACTTGTCCTCGATGTACACCGAGTTGATGCGCTCCTTGAAGTCCCACTGGCCACGGAGCCGTGCGAGATCGATGGCGGCCTGGTCGATGGTGAACTGACCCGGGTTGGCGCGATAGAAATCGTACAGCTTCCACGGGCTGAGCGACGGAATGCCGTTCATGTTCGTATTGACGCCGAAATCCGTGTGATAGCCGGTGTCCACGAACTGGGACGGACGCGGATCATCGGCGCGGCCCGCGACGGCGGCATCGCTGAGATCGCTCGCCGCACTCGTGAGCTTGTCAGGTCCCGTGATGTTGACGGTGAGCAGGCCGGCGCGCTTCACGTCGAGAACCTTCAGATTGGTGAGTCCGCCAAACTTGATGGTCTGTGGCACGCGACCGCGGCTGAGGTCGTACGTAAAATCGGCTTTGCCGGTCCACTGCTGGTCCTTAGAGCGGCGCTCATGCCAGCCGATCGAACCCGGGTCGAATCGGTAGTTGGCGATGTTCGTCCAATCGGTGGACGGCGTGGTGTTCAGCTGGGTGAAGTGCAGATCGTCCGAACCGGGCGACGGCCGCGTCATCCTCCACGCGACGTTGTAGATGCTCGACGAGAAGTCGGTGAAGTGACCGTGCTCCAGGTTGCCGTACCAGTTCCGGGCGCGGGAGTAGTGGCCGGACACGTCGATCAGCAGCTTGTCCATGCGATACGAGGCTCCCGTCGTGAAGACGTAGGTGTTGCCTTCCTTCGTCATGAATTGGTTCGAGTCGACCGAGACGCGCCCAGCTGTGACGGTCTGGTCGGTCCACGTGGCGCCCGGTGCGGTCGCCGTTGGACGGAGGTCCATCGTGCGGTTGTAGAAACGCGCGTCGTAGGTCGTGTAGTCGATGCGAGCGTAGGCGTGCAGCGCGTCGCTGAAGCGATAGTCGAGGCGGAGGTTGTAGTTTCCGCGGGAGGTCGGCTTGGGACCGTCCTGGAACCAGATCCGGGTGATGGTCGGTATCTCGGTGCGGTTGTCGGAGAAGTCCTGGTTAAACGTGTTGTTGAAGAACCACACGTGCTTCTGCGCGGCGATCGTCTCGCTCATGCTTAGGCCAACAATGACGCCCAGCTTCCCATCCATGACGATATCCGAGTATTCGAAGTTCGCATTCGGAAGCAGCTTGCGGCGGTCCTTGTTGTCCCAGCCCTGGGTCTTCTCGAGATCCATGTAATAGGAGTTCGCGGACAAGCCGGCATTGAACGTGATCCGACGGCCCTTGCGGTCGAAGGCGCCCTTCGTCCGCAGGTTGACCGTTCCGGCGACGGAGGACGGCTGATCGGCCGTCGGTGCCTTGGTCAACTCCACGGTCTCAACGCTGGCGATCGAGAGCTGCTCGAACTCGAAGGCCCGGCCGGTGCCGATATTCGAGGAGCCAGCGCTCGCAACCTGCATCCCGTCGAGGAGCACGTTGGCGTATTTGGGGTTCAGACCACGAACGCGCATGGCGCGCGTGTCAGCCTCGACGTAGTCCATCGCGACGCCGGGCATCAGCTTCAGGAACTCGCCGACGTTGCCTTCGGAAACACTGCCCAGCGCATCGGCCGAGATCACTTTCTTCGGATTCCAGGAGTTGCGCTGCTCCATGATCGCCTTCGCGTTGCCCTCGCGCTCGGTCGCAACGACGTACTGGTCGAGCTGCACCACGTCGGAGTAACTCCGGCTCGTGAGCGCGACGTCCTGCGTCACGGTCTGTCCGGCGGGCGCCTGGACGGTGACCTCCTGTGGATCGAGGCCGGCATAGGTAACCGACAGTTGAACGGTTCCGGCCGGCACGCTGTTCAGGTGGTAGTAGCCGCCGGCTTCCGCGACCGCCCTGATATCGGTGCCTGCGACCGCGATGTTCGCGTTGCGCAGATACTCACCGGTCGCCTGGTTGATGACGCGACCCGTGATGTTCGCTGTTCCTGCCGATTGGGCCATAACCGGACTGACGGCTGTGGCCATCAGTCCAAAAAGGAGCCACGAAACGCTCCTTGCGAGCACGCGCAATGACGTGCCAATACGCTTGGTATTCATAGGGGTTTTGCTCTCCGCGGGGGTGGCGGGGGGATAAGCTAGGGTCCACCCGAGCGGTGGTGCGCCGGCTACCATGGGGGCGTGCCGGCTCTTGTCCACGTCTCCTATGCCGGAATGTCCGGCAGCCGCCGGCAGCCACCGCGGATGCTTGCAAGTTGAATACGCGGCAGCCTCGCGGGGCGAAATTCAGGACACGGACAGCCGCCGCAGACTGCCGACAAGTTCGGCGGTGCCGTCGGCCATCGTGACCTTCGGCGCATACCCCAGGTCGCGACGCGCCGCGGTGATATCGAACCAGTGATCCCTGGCCAGCTCCGCGGCGACGAAGCGCGTCATCGGCGGTTCGCCGCGCAGCGGAAGGCAGCGCCACGCGAGTTCGCATGCGGCGCCCGCAGCCACGGCGGCGCGAAAGGAAATGCGTCGAATGACCGGCGGTTCGCCGAGTGAACGGAGCAGGCCGTTGATCCAGTCCCAGAGCACGACCGGCTCCCCGTTCGTGATGAAATACGCCCGGCCCTCCGCCCTGCGCGTGTCCGTCCCGGAGCGCAGGAGAGCCGCTTCCGCAAGGAGGTGTGCATCGACGGCGTTCTCCACATGGACCATGTCGACGCGGTTGGTGCCGGAGCCGACGATGCGCAGGCGGCCCGCGCGGGCGCGCTCCAGCACGCGAGGCACCAGATGAGGATCACCGACGCCCCAGATCAGATGCGGCCGCAAGGCGATCGTACGCAATAAGGGTCCGTTCGCCGCAAGGACTTCTTGCTCCGCGATCGCCTTAGTCAGCGGGTAATTGCTGGGGCACGCCGTCGTGAGCGGCAGGCTTTCGTCGGCGCCGGCCAGGTCGCGGCCATTGTAAACGACGCTCGGCGTGCTGGTGTACACGAGACGGCGCACGCCCTGTTCGCGGCAGCCCTCGATGAGAGCGCGCGTACCGAGAACGTTCGTCCTGAAATAGTCGTCGTACGGCCCCCACACGCCCACCCTCGCGGCGACGTGGAAGACGGTCTCCACGCCGGCACACGCGGCACGAACCGCGGCGGTTTCATGAAGCGCGGCGCGGACAAAGGTCACCCCGCGCTGCTCGAGATCGCGCGCCGGGTTGCGCGCGAGGACGGTCACCTGCCGGCCGGCGGAGAGGAGCCGTTCCACCAGCCGTCGTCCAAGGAACCCGGTCCCGCCGGTGACAAGGGTGATGCTCATCGCTTCGGCTCGATTTCGAAGCCCTTGGCCGTCGCCGCCCATCGCCGGAGCGCGAGCCGGTGGATCTTTGCATTGTGCCGGACATCCACGGGAAACTTCGGGTGAAAGTAAAACACGCGAATCGGGTTCGTGTGCGGATGCTTCCGCGCAAGCGCACCGAGCTCGCGCGCGAAACGTCTCTGCTCCGTTGTGCTCCGAAGAGCCGCTTCGACCACCAGCGCGGGACGCGTCCCCGTCGCGCCGGTGATGCCAATGAGCGCGCAGCGTTTCACCCGCGGATCCTGACGAAACACCTGTTCGCAGGGCTCCGTGTGGAAAGTTTCCGTGTCGGTGACCACCCGCTCGACCTTCCGGCCGCAGAACCAGAGACGCCCGTCCGCATCGACGAAGCCGCAGTCCCCCATCCGATGCCAGACCGCACCGGCGGCGTCCCTGATCTTCGCGGCACGCGTCGCGTCCGGCTGTTCGTCGTAGGTTTCGGTGACCACCGGACCGCGAACGATGATCTCGCCGATGACGCCCGCCGTCACTGCGCGGGTTTCGGATACGTTGGAGATCGGGCCCTCGTTGATCTCGATGATTCGCACATCGATCCCCGGAACCGGTCTTCCCACGCACGCCCCGCGGATGGCGCTCGTGTCGATTTCAGCGGAGGAAATGGTCGCAACGGGCAGCGCTTCGGTGGCGCCGTACGGACTGTGCAGCCGGGAATTTGGCAGGAACTCCGCGGCGGCATTCCAGAGAGAAGCCGGGACGGGAGCGCCCGCGCAGAGCACGCGCCGGAGCGAGGGAAGCGTGATGCGGTGGCTGACGCAGTGCTCGCCGATCTTCCTCCACAACGTCGGTGACCCGAAGGAATTCGTGACACCCTCCTGGCGTATCGCCTGGACGATCTTCGCGGGGTCGACGTCGGCCGGGCGGCGCGGGTCGATTTCCGGGACGATCGTGGTCATGCCGAGGGCGGGATTGAACAATGCGAAGACCGGCAGCAGCGGCAGGTCGATCTCACCCGGCGCGATGCCGTAGGTCTCCCGGATCAGACGGATCTGCGCGTCGAACATCCGATGCTCGTAACAGACACCCTTCGGCGCTCCGGTCGAACCCGACGTGAACAGGATGGCCGCGAGGTCGTTCTCACGCGACGGATGGGTGACCGACGGAGTGGCGAGCCGGGCGCCGGGGCGCGACAGCCGGGAGGTGAGCGAACCGCTGGCGCCCACGCGGACCGAGACGGAGCGGAACGAGGGCCGGAACAAGCGACTCACGAGGACTGCCAGCGGGATGCCGACAAGCGCGCGTGGATGCGCGTGCCGCACACACGCGAGAAAGCTCTTCAGGCCCATGCCCGGATCGATGATGACCGGGACTGCGCCGGCGCGGAACACGGCAAACGCCGAGGCGATCAGCGGCAACCCCTGGCGGACCATCACGAGCGTGCGATCGCCCGGACGCACCCCGGCGCTCGTGAGCCGCGAGGTCCACGCCGCCACCTCCGCATCAAGCTCGGCGAAAGTCAGGGACAGATAATCGATGTCACCCGCCCGCGTGCGACCGCGCGGCACTTCCAGCGCGATCCGCTCCGGCTGCGCCGCCGCCATCAGCGCGAGGTGCCGCGCGATGTTCGCGTTCGCAGTCGGAGCCGGAGGCAGTTGGGCGGTCATGAGCTGCGTTGACGCAAGCCGGTGCTCGGGAAACGGGCAACCAAAACGCGGCGGAACCGGCTTAACAGAAGATCACAAAGGGAATGAAGGTAAGGCCTGGTTCACTCGCAGGCCGCGAGCTGCCTCGCTCCTTGACACGCTCGTCTGCGAATTTTTGCGGGGTGAGGGCACCCCGCCCACAGAAAACCATCGCGAATGAATTCCCTCCTACCGGCGGTCCGGTGGAGCCGCGAACCCACTCACCTGCGCCTCTCGGCGAAGGAAAGCATCACCCTAGGCTCTTGAGAGCGGGTTCGTGACGGAGGAGGTC
>JAJYAR010000059.1 GCA_021779435.1 bacterium | reverse complement strand
GTGAAGTTGGCCGAGGTTTCCGGGGGGGTGGAGTGAAGCTGGGAATTTTCGCGAAGACGTTCGCAGGGACGGCGCCCGGAGCGGTGTTTGAAGCCGTGCGCCGGTCCGGGTACGAGTCCGTGCAGTACAACATGGCGTGCTCCGGGCTGAGTCCGCTTCCGCTCGCGATTCCCGATGAGGTTGCCGAAGCTGTGCGGGCGGCGGCGGAAGAGAACGGAATTACGATGGAGGCCGTTTCGGCGACGTACAACATTATTCATCCGGACGCCGCGGAACGTGAGCGCCGGCGGCGGGCGTTTGTGGCGATTGCAGCAGCGGCGCGCCGAATGGGGGCGAAGCTTCTGACTGTATGCACGGGCACGCGGGATGCGCACGACATGTGGCGGTATCACGCGGAAAACTCGGGTCCGGAGGCGTGG
Source organism: bacterium (assembly GCA_021779435.1). Next base: position 9,812 of record JAJYAR010000059.1, on the reverse strand, counting down.
GAAGAGATGTCCCGGGAGTTTCGCGGGTTGCTTGCGGTCGCCGAGGAACATGACGTGTTCCTGGGCGTCGAGCCGGAGTTGGGCAACGTGGTGAGTTCGGCGCGGCGGGCGCGGAGGTTGATTGACGAGATGGAAGGCGGGCGGGTGCGGATCGTGTTCGACGCGGCGAATTTGTTCGAGGCCGCGGATGTGGCGCGGCAGCACGCGTTCATTGACGAAGCCGTGGAACTGCTGGGCGGATGGATTTCGATTGCTCATGCGAAGGACCGGCTGGCGGATGGACGGTTCGGCACGGCGGGCGACGGCGTGCTCGATTATCCGTATTACCTGGCTGCGCTGAAGCGGTGCGGGTTCGAGGGCAGCCTGATCACGCATGGATTGGCTGCGGCGGATGCGGAACGCGTGGCGGCGTTCTTGCGAAAGCAACTTGCCGCGGTGGAAGCCGGCGAATGATATCGCTCCTGTATGAACGCCGGGGGGTGCGGCTGGCGGTGTGGGAGACGGGCGAGGGACCGGCGATGATTTTCCAGCACGGGCTCTGCGGCGACGCCGGGCAACCCGCGGAAGTTTTCCCGGCGGCGAGCGGATGGCGGTGCGTGACGCTCGAGTGCCGGGGTCACGGCCAGTCGGAGGCGGGCGAGCCGGAGGAATTCTCGATCGCGACATTTTCCGGCGACGTTGTTTCGATGATCGAAGCCTGGAAACTGGCCCCGGTGGTGCTGGGCGGGATCTCAATGGGTGCGGCAATGGCGCTGTGCATCGCCGCGCGGCGGCCGGAACTGGTGCGCGGCCTTTTGCTGGCGCGTCCGGCATGGATGGCGGAAAGCGCGCCGGCGAACATGCGGCCGAACGCTCTGGTGGGAGAACTGCTGCGCCGCTTCCCTGCCCCGGAGGCTCGCGTGCAGTTCGAGGCATCTGAGACGGCCCGTAAGTTGTCGGGCGCGGCGCCGGATAACCTTACGTCGCTGCGCGGGTTCTTTTCGCGAGACCCGGCGGCCATCACGGCGGAGTTGCTATGCCGGATTTCGGCGGACGGACCGGGTGTGACCCAGGCACAGATCCGCGCGATTCGCATTCCGGCGATGGTGATCGGCACGGCGCGGGATTTTGTTCATTCGCTCGAGATGGCGAAGGAGCTTGCCTCCTGGATTCCGGGCGCGGAGATGGTTGAGATTACGCCGAAGGCGGTGAGCCGTGAGCAGTATCGCGCGGACTTCCGGGCGGCGGTAGCGAGGTTTCTGAAGCGCGTCGAAAGCGGCGCCGTGATTGGGGGAGATTGAAGCGTGGAAAACAAGGCAGACTTACTTCGGGAGCTTCACCGGCCGGTGCTGGTGCTGCCGAACGCGTGGGACGCGGCGAGCGCGCGGATTTTCGAGAAGGCCGGTTTTGCGGCGATCGGCACGACGAGCGCTGGGATCTCGTTCTCACTGGGTTATGCGGACGGCGAACGGGTTCCGCGCGGGGAAATGATGAACGCGGTCGAGCGGATCGCGCGGGCGGTTCAGGTTCCCGTGACGGCGGACGTGGAGACCGGCTACGGCGATGCGGAACAGACGGCTCGCGAAGTGTGTGCGGCTGGCGCGGTGGGGATGAACCTCGAGGATTCGACCAGCGATGGGCTATTCGATCTGGCGCCGGCGATCCGCGCGGTTCGAGAGGCCGTGCCGGCGATGGTGATTAACGCGAGGACCGATATTTTCTGGCTGCGGATCGGAGACGAAGCGAGCCGGTTCGAGCGGGCGGTGGAGCGGTTGAACGCCTACCGCGAGGCGGGCGCGGACTGCTTGTTTGCGCCTGGCGTTCACGACGGCGCGACAATTGCGAGGCTGGTTGAGGCCGTGCGCGGGCCGCTGAACGTGCTTGCGGTGGCTGGGACGCCACCTGTGGCGGAACTGAGCCGAATGGGGGTTGCGCGGGTGAGCACCGGGAGCGGGCCGATGCGCGCGACGCTGGGGCTCCTCGACCGCGTAGCGCGGCAACTGCACAAGGACGGCGCGTATCTGGCGATGCTGTACGGTGCGATGCCTTACGTGGAGGCGAATCGCTTGTTCGTGGACTCTCAGGAGAGCTCAGGGCGCTGACTGGCGCTGATGTTTTTCCCTGTAGTGGCGTTTAATGTCGGGCCAGAACTCCTTGAGGATCTGCGAAATCGAATCTGTGGCGAGTTGCGTCCAGAAGCGCTGCACGTTATCAAACAGCGTGCGCTCGCCGGGGTAGTAAGCATTGCCAATGCCCGCGGCGGTGGCGTTGCCGAGAAATTCGGAGAAGTTGAACATCGTCCGGCCGCTGTCGTTCTTGGTGACGAAGATGCGCGAAGCGGCGTACCAGGTGCGTCCCCACTTCAAGCCGTGGCCGCGGCGGAAGTAGCGAGGGTCTTCGTGGAGCAGGACGGGGAAGATGCCTTCCGTGAGATAGTTTCCAATGACCTGGTCGCCGAGCCCGGTGAGATAGCGATGGCCGAAGCCGATGGTGCCCTGGCCGAAGGCGGGGTGCGAGTCGTCGCCCTGGGCGATGGAGGCAAGGACGAGAGCGTTGAGGAAAATCGGGCCATCGGTGCTGTCTTTGGTGGCGATCCAAAGCTTGCGGCGGCTACTGATGGGCGAGTAAGTGGCGGACTCGTTGGCGGTGCGGTAGTTGGACAGTACGCCGAAGATTCGTTTGTCGATGGGGAGTTCACCGGGCTGGACTGGTTTCTGTGGCGCGGGTGACGCAGGTGCCGGGGCGGGAGGATTTTGGCTCGAAGCCGGGGTCTGCGCGCGGAGGGTAGCGCCGATCGAGGTGGCGAGTAGAAGTCCGAGAAGGAAGCTTGGAAGCCGTTGCGGGTGATTCACAATAGGAAGACATATGACGGATAAAGAGCTTGAGAAGTTGCTTGGGCTTTCGAGCCCGCCGATCGCGATTGGCCTGCTGGACGAGGTTCCGGTGGGCGTGGGCCCGTGGGAAGGCGGCGCGGCGCCGGCGGGTTGCTCGTTCTGGCGGCTGGCCATGCGCGGCGGAGCGTTTTACACGGTCCCCGCGGACCACTGGAATTGCGCGGTGGGGACGCATACCCACGCGCTCGGCGAGGGCGCCCCGGAAGGGCAGTTGATGGAAACGGTGAAGCTGATGGCGTCGAACGGATACCTGCGCGAAAGCGAAGCGCCGGGGATTCCTGTGCTCGGCCGCGCGCCGAAGTATGTGGCGTATGCGCCGTTGGGCGAGGCGGGGTTCCGGGCCGATGTGGTGATTCTGGCGGCGAGGCCGGCGGCGGCGATGCTGGTTTACGAAGCGGCGGTTCGCGCCGGGCTGGCGAAGGGGCCGGTGGAAGGTCTGGGAAGGCCGGCGTGCGCGGTGGTGCCATTTGCGCTGGGGCAGAATCAGCCGGCGTTATCGTTCGGGTGCAAAGGGAACCGCACCTTCACCGGGTTGGCCGACGAGGAGATGTATCTGTGCGTACCCGGCGGAGATTGGGACCGGTTGTTGTCCGCGCTTGGTGAGATCGGCGAAGCAAACCTCGCGATGGGCGAGTATTACGCGCAGCGGCGTAGTCTGTTCCCGATTCTGAATTGACGTGAGTTGCTGGATTAACGAAGCTGAAGTGCGGCGTCTGCTGCGGCTCGAGGAACTCGAGGCGGCGATGGAGCGTGCGCTCGCCTCGTATTCGAGCGGCCGAGTGACGCAGCCGCTGCGGCCGGTGATCGAAGCCGCGGAAGGGCTATTGGCCGCGATGCCGGCGCTCAACCGCGACGCCGGCCAGATGGGGGCGAAGCTGGTTTCGGTCTATCCGGGAAACGCATCGCGCGGACTGCCGTCGCACCAGGCCGTGATTGTGTTGTTCGACGCTGGGACGGGTCAGCCGCTGGCGGCGATGGATGGGCGATACATCACGGAGATGCGGACGGCGGCGGTTTCGGCGGTATCGCTGAAGTGGCTTGGTCCGGAGGCGGTGAAGGTGCTGGCGCTGGTGGGAAGCGGCGTGCAGGCGCGGAGCCATCTGGAGATGCTGCGGCGCGGGCGGAACTTCGACGAGATTCGCTGCTGGAGCCCGCGCAAGGAGAGCCGGGAGTGGTTCGCGCGAGAGCACCGGGGCGTCCGGGCGTGCGAGAGCGCGGAGGAAGCGGTGCGCGGCGCGGACGCGATTGTGGTGGCGACACAGGCCCGGGAGGCGGTATTGCGGGCGGGCTGGGTGAAAGAAGGCGCGCACGTGATGGCCGTCGGGGCTTGCCGGCCGAATGAGCGCGAGTTAGACCCGGAGTTAGTGGCCTCGGCGGAGTTATACGTGGACTCGCGAGAGTCGGCGCTGCGGGAAAGCGGGGACGTGATTCTAGCGATGCGCGAGGGGTGGTTCGGAGAGGACCATATCCGGGCGGAGTTAGGTGAGGTGGTTGCGGGAATCAGACCGGGACGCAGCGGCGAAAACCGCACCACGGTGTTCAAGTCGCTGGGGCTGGCGTGCGAAGACCTTGGGGCGGCCGGGTTGGTATGGGCGGCGCGGGGTACTTAGCCGCTCTGCACAAGGCTGTAGAGCAGAACGGCGAGAACAATGAGACTTACTACGACGTATAAGTGGTCGCGTTCCAGATAGAAACCGGCGGCGGCGAGAGCGACGCGGGCGATGGGCGTAGCGATTAACAGGAGTAAGCCGAGTTGGATCAGCCCTTCGCCGCGGAACTGAGCGGCCGAGTGGAGGATGCCGGGGATGGTGCGGACATCGGGGCCTTCAATTCGAAACGTCTGATACTGTGTGGCGTCGGAGTGGTGGCCGACGAGATAGACGATACCGCCGAAGACGACGATCGACGCCGCGAGCAGGACGCCGGCACGAAGCAGATTGCCGATGATATTTTCGAGGCGGGTATCGTCCATAGGGCTCAGATCCTTCCCCTGACGCCGCTGACGATCATTTCGACGGCGAGAGCGAAGATTACGACGGCGAATACGACGCGAAGCGTTCTAACGCGAACGCGCATCAGCACCTTGGTGCCTAAGAAAGCGCCGCCCAGGACGCCGAGCATGACGGGCATGGCGACACGGGGGTCGATGTAGCCACGGCTCAAGTAGACGCCGGCGCTGGCCGCCGCGGTGACGCCGATCATGAAGTTGCTAGTCGTGGTGGAGACGCGGAAGGGGATCTTCATCGCGCGGTCCATGGCGATGACCTTGAGGGCGCCGGAGCCGATGCCCAGTAGGCCCGAGAGGGCACCGGCACCGAACATGAGGCCGAAGCCGGCTGGTACGTTTTGCACGCCATACTTCTGACGCCCTCCGTGAAGCGGATAATCACTGGCGAGGCGGAGACTCTTGGCGAGAGGATCCGATTCGATGGGCGGTCCGGAATCCGGGCCGGCGTTGACGACGGTCTGAAGGGCGGAATGGATGAGGACGAGTCCGAAAATGACGGCAATGATGTGGGTGGCGACGTGGGCGGCGAGGAAAGCGCCTAAGATTGCTCCGACGGTGGTTGCGATTTCGAGCAGCATGCCGATGCGGATATTGGAATAACCCTCCTTAACATATGCCGCCGCCGCGCCGGAAGAAGTGGCGATGACAGAGACAAGTGAGGCTCCAATAGCGTATTTGATATCAACACCGAGCGCGAGCGCGAGCACCGGCACGACGACAACTCCGCCGCCGAGACCGGTGAGCGCGCCGAGAAAACCGGCGACCGTCGCCGTGGCCCACACTACCAGCGTGAATACCCATGCCGTCATTGAATCGATCCGCTCCGCAGGAATTTGTAGTATAGCCGAAGCGTTTTTCCAGACGCCAAAATTGCGCCGGGGCGGGGCTCCGGTGGCTTCAAAACGCGAGGCCGGTCAGGCGCCCGCTTTCCACTTCGAGAAGTAGAACAGGAGCGGCGTCTTGCCGGTGTTGCGGATGCCATGAAGCTTGTTGGCGCCGCAGTACATCATGGTGCCCAGAGGCGCCGGGCTCCACTTGCCATCGAGAAAGATGCTGCCGTTGCCTTCAGCGATGACGACGATTTCTTCTTCGGGATGCTGGTGCGGCGGATGCGGTTGCTGGCCGGGATGAAGCAGAACGCTGCCGGCGTAGAGCGATTGCAATTGGCCGGTCGGGCCATCGAAGTACACGCTGGTCTCACCGAAGTCGGCCTTAGTGACTTTTGCCGCCGAGGCGCGGACGGTGGATTCGGAAAGGCCGGAAGCGGCGAAGGCCGGCGTAAGCAGAGCCGGAAGTAAAAACACGTCGCGACGGGTTGCCATATAGGCGCAATTATCGCATGGGCGCTGTCGTCTTCCGCCAACCCCGCGCACAACGCAGCGGAGGGTGGGCGTTGGTTGACCGAATTGAGCGCGCCCCGCGCTGTGGGCTCAGTAGAGCTCGGGGTAAGCGGTTTTCATTTCCGAAGCGCGCTCGATGGCCGTGCCGATCTGGACCAGGTGGCCGGTGCCGATACCGGGGCAGTAACGCGAGACGCGGCGCCAATTCTTGCGATCTTCGACTAACTCGGGCCAAAAGGGGAAAAGGCGGCACTGGGTCGGCTTGGCGGGATGGATGAAGCAACCGTCGCCCATGAGAAACGGGCACCTTCGTTTGATGCGGAGACGACGGAGGCGGCGTGTGCGGTAGACGAACCGGCGCTCGAATTCGGCGGGGTCGAGGTCAAGGAATGCCGCGGCGCGCTGGATATCGTCTTCGGTGAGATAGACGAAGCCTTTCTGCGTGCAGCAGCGGGTACAACCGGGCAGGCAGTGAAAGCGCAGGCCGTCCATGGCTACTCAAGCGTAGCAGGACGGCTCGCGGGATGTTACTGGACCGGGATGTAGACGGTCTGGCTGGTTTGGACGTTGTTGGTTGTGGCGACGACGGGTTGGTCGCCGCCCGGCAGGCCGGCAGGCACGGTAACGTTGATCTGATAGAGGCCGGTTTCGGTGACGCCGCAGAACTGAACCGGGGCGTTGATTCCGCCGATGGTGACCGTGGGCGTGTTCACGCACACAAGAGCTGAGGAGAGGACTTTGGTCGGATCCTCGACCGGGTTCGTAGGTCCGAAGCCGGTTCCGTAGAAGACGGCGACCTGCCCGGCCTGGATTGGCTGCGAGGGCACGTTGGCCCCGAATAAGCCGACTGGAGCAAGAGTAAGTGTCTTGTTACCCGGCAGGCCGATCTGCGCGGCGATGTAACGTCCGTTGTCGGGTGAGTAAGTGAAGAACGCCGGGCTTTCGTTGACGAGAAGGGCGGAGAAACTATTACTGGTTCCCGCGGAGTTAGTAACCGTCACCGTGACCGGGCCGATGTTTGTGTCCGCGGGGGCGAGGACATTGACCTGGCCGGGGCTGACGAAGTTAACCGGCGCGGGGTTGCCGTCGATGGTGACGCTGGTGCCGCCGAGCGTAAGTGGGAACTGCCCATTCTGGATGGAGCCGTCCCAACTCATGGTTTGAGTGGACAGTTGCTTGCCGAAGATAGAGACGAACGAGCCGGCCTGAATGCTATTGACGAAGTTCGCACCGTTGACAACGGCGGAGACGGAGGGGGGTGTGCCGCCTCCGGAGGGCGGCGGAGTACTTCCGTTCGGGGTGAGGACGTAATCGACGGCGTAGATGTGGCCGAGCGGCGATCCGCCACTGATGGGCGCCGCATTGACGGCGACGTACACGTGGACATTGCCCTGATTCGTGGTGGGCGGGGTCCACTGGACCTGGATCTGGTTTGTCGTGAAAGGCTGGTTGGCGTGTTCGATCCACTCGATGCCATTATCTTCCGAGGAGGGGCAGCCGCCCGCCGGAGCGAGGTCGTACTGGGCGCAGATCACCTGCTGCGCGCCACCTGCCTGTTGAACGGGAATGAAGTTCCCCGCCTGCGTGCTCGACGGATTGCTATCGAGCCTGGCCGTCATCTCGAAGCCGTAAAACTGCGCCTGGGAATCGGTGATGACGACCGTCATCGTCTGGGTCTGTCCCGGCGTGTAGGTTTGGCCATTCGGGAAGTTGATCTTCACGTTCCCGCCGCCGCTATTGAGCGGTCCTTCCGCGCCATGGCAGTAAGTGCAGGCCACCCCCGGAGCATCCCCTGGCGCCGTCGTAAAAAAGGGCGGCGGGCCGTAGCTGTACGCCCAAACGAGCACGGGCACGGCGGAAATGAGAACAGCGGTTTGCGCGATTCGAATCTTTGCTTGACGAGTCACTAACACACGTACACTCCCTGATAGTCCTTCCCACCCCTGCGTCCCCTATAAGAGAGATTCAGACCGCAGCCGATGAGCTGTAATTTCTCCGCTACTTATGCGAGACCGCCGGCACGAAACCCGCGAGGCGAAGCGCCTTTCGCGCGGCGGTTGTCAAGGGAAGCCGGCCGAGTTCCTCCGCTCCACACCACTTGAAACCCTGGGGTAGGCGCGGAAGTTTCGCCGTCCAAACCTCGTAACGATACGACGTCGAGACGATCGCGTGCCGGAAAGTCCCGAGGGGTTCCACAAGCACAGCGTCCGGCAACTGGCCACTCTCAGGCAATTCCCACATTCCACCGAGCCGGACGCTATTCGCCGGTCTCCCGGTCAACAATACTCTGGTGCTTCTTGTGACGATCAGGAGGCGCTGTTCGGTTTCGACGATTTTCGGAGGCGCCGGACGCAAAGGGAATTGCGACTCGATCCCGCGTTGATGGGCCTGGCAATGGCTCGCCAGAGGGCACTGTGCGCAGAGCGGGCGGCGGGGAAGGCAGACGGTGGCGCCGAGTTCCATGACAGCCTGGTTAAAGGAGCCGGGTGCGGAACGAGGCAGCAGGCGGGCGGCGAGAGCGTCGAGGCGGGCGCGGGTTTCCGCACGCGAGATGAGGCCGGGTTCGGCGGAAAGCCGGCTGAGGACGCGCACAACATTGCCGTCGAGAACCGCGTTGGGAAGGTCGAAGGCGATGCTCGCCACGGCCGCGGCTGTGTAAGGGCCGACGCCGGGAAGGGCGCGGATCTCATCGTACGTTGCGGGGAACGAACTTCGTTCGGCGATTTGTTTGGCGGCGCGATGGAGGTTGCGCGCGCGGGAGTAGTATCCGAGCCCGGACCATTGGGCGAGCACGTCCTGCTCGGCGGCGGCGGCGAGCGATTCGACGGTGGGGAAGCCGGCGAGGAAGCGCTCGTAGTATGGGATGACGGCGGCGGCGCGGGTTTGCTGGAGCATGACTTCGCTCACCCAGATCGCGTAGGGATCCCGGGTGGAGCGCCAGGGCAGGTCGCGGCGGCGCCGGCGATACCAGGCGAGCAGCGCGCGGCGGAGTTTCGAAATCGCGGAGGGAGTCAACTTGCGATGATAGAATCCCGGAGAGTGGATTGGCGACCTTGAGAGACCGAGCGGAGAGATTTGCCCCGCCGGCCTTCCTTTTCCTTCTGAACGCCTGGCTGTGCCGCGAGCTGTTCACCATCGAGTACACGAAGTATGTCGACTCGATCGAGGCGGCTTACATTTCGATCAGCCGGATTATCATGCAGCACTGGGGGGACCTGCTTTGGTTCCCTGAATGGTACGGCGGAATTCCGCAGCAGAATTCGTATCCGCCGCTGTTGCATGTTCTGGTGGCCGCGGTGGCGACCGTGCTGCGGATTTCTCCGGCGCTGGCGCATCATGCGGTAAGCGCGACGCTTTACGCGCTGGGACCGGTGACTCTATATCTGCTGGTGGCGCGCCTGGCGAAATTCCGTGCGGCGGCGCTGCTGGCGTCGACGGTTTACTCCCTGGTGTCGCCTTCGGCGCTGCTTTCGCGCGAGATCGCCTATGACTGCGGAGGGCGATGGAGCAACCGGCGGCTGCACGTGCTGGTGCGCTACGGCGAAGGGCCGCACATCAGTTCGCTGACGCTGCTGCCGCTGGCGCTTTGGG
>JAJYAR010000058.1 GCA_021779435.1 bacterium | reverse complement strand
CCGGCTACACCAAGCTGTCGAACGCGATGCCTTGTTGTAGCCGGGGTCCGCTGACCCCGGTGCCTTGCTCGTCCCAGCCCCAGCGATCCTGCGCCCCCTCGAACCCCGGCCTGTGCGCAGGCCGGCTACATCAAACCGCCCCGTTCCCGCGCGTGAGTTTGTCCAGAAGCAGCCGCCGCTTTTCCTCCTCCTTCTCGCGGACGCGGATTTCGGCAGGCACGGCAAACACCGTGTCCTTGCCGATCACACATCCATGCCGCCCCGGGACGCAGTCCGTCTTCAGGCGAAGGCAGTACTCGTCGTCAGGTCGGAAATGCGGACACGAAAAGCTCATGGCGTTCAACGCTACCACGCGTCGGCTTCCACTGCATTGATCCGGATCAACCCCGCAAGCGACAAACCGGGCGAACGGTCACGATGCCCTCTTGCGTCGGATCCAGGTTCGACCTTCGGTGCTGGGCGCTCGATGTTCATACCAATGCCTGTAAATCCCGTCGCGCGGCTCTCCGGCCTTTTCATCTATCCCGTGAAGTCGTTGCGGGGTTGTGCCGTGACGTCCGTGGAGATCGACCCTCTCGGCCCGGTCGATGACCGGAGATTTCTCGTCATCGATCCGACCGGCCGGTTCGTCACACAACGCACGCTCCCACGGATGGCATTGATTGAAACCGCCGTTGGGAACGGGATCCTTCGGCTCTCCTCGGCGGGCGCAGGTTCGATTGAGGTGCCTCTCCGCGCCGCTCCGGGGTCCGCGATGCTCCGCACCGTGTCGGTTTGGAAGAGCGAAGGGCTCCAGGCGGAAGACTGCGGCGATGCCGTCGCCACCTGGCTGGCCGGGTTCCTGGGGCTTGCCTGCCGGCTCGTGCGCATCGGCCGTGATTACAACCGTCCGATTCTCAAGGCTTCGGCGCGGCCCGGCGACGTCGTATCGTTCGCAGACGCGTTCCCTTTCATGGGCATCAGTGAGGCGTCTCTGGCAGACCTGAATACCCGACTGGCTTCCGGCGGGGAACGTCCGGTGCCGATGGATCGGTTTCGGCCAAGCCTCGTCTTCGCCGGCTGTGGCGCCCACGCGGAGGACACCTGGACTCGGTTTCGGATTGGAGAGGTCACTTTTCGCGCCGGCGGCCCGTGTGCCCGTTGCGTGATCACCACCACCGACCAGCAGACTGCCGAACGATCTCCCGAACCGCTCCGGCTTCTGGCGACCTACCGCCGCGATCCAACGGACAACACCCGCATCAACTTCGGGCAGAATTTCATACACGAGAACAAGACCGGGCGAATCGCCCTTGGGGATCCTGTGAACGCGGATGTTGGGTGATTTCCAAGGCCGGCTTTGGTGGTTTTCAACCAAGTGCGACGCGCGACGGACGTTCGCCGGTGGTGCGTAACAACCAAGACAGAGATTTGCGACTTAACGGTCGGGGCACACACATGGCGTTAGTATTTTCCTGTTAGTGGCTTACGTCATATTGCCCGAGAGTGGCACGATTCGGGCAGGGCCATGGGCCCCCTCGTATGCAACCCTCTCGTCACTCCCAAGCGCTTTCTGCACTCGTTCTCAGCACGGACCGCTTGTACGCCGAGGTGCTTCGGCGCGCTGCCCAGGCGGTTTCCCCCCAGGCCAGGATTCTCGTCGCCAACTCCGTCCAAGCCGCCGTCGAGTTGCGGGGAAAAACAAACTTCGACGTCGTCCTCACGGGCTGCGATCCGGCGTTCGAATCGGACATCCTTCAGCTCGTCGCCGATTTCACCGCACCCGAATCACGGCATCCAAGCCGGGTATTCGTCGTGGGTTCGCATCTCGAATACCGCGTCCTGACCGCCCTCCACACACTTCCCATTCGCGGAATCTTCGACACGGCAACCGAGGCCCCCGAGAACCTCGAGGGCGCGCTCGAGCAGGTCTTTTCCGGGGGAGCCTACTGGAGCGCCTCGGTGGGGCTCCGCGTCCGTCACACGTCGCCGTCGACGCGCGACGGTTGCGAACATCTCAGCATGACCGAACAGCTTGTCCTCTCCGTGGTGGGAGATGGCAGCGACGACGTCACCGCAGCCCAGGCGCTGGGTCTGAGTCCGGCCACGGTTTCCACCATCAGGCAGAAGCTGCACCGGAAGCTTCGCGTGCAGCATCGCGGTGAACTGATCCGCGTCGCCGCACAATACGGTTTTGTTCGTTTCACCCAGGCCGGCATCGTCCGGCCAGGCTTCTCGCTCCTCGCCGCCGAATGTCTTGCCCGCAAACGCAAGCGCCGCGCCGTGGCGGAAGCCGCAATGGCCGCTTTCATGGCCGCCTAGTCAGACGCGCCTGAGACGCACGATCGCGGGGCGGGTTTATAGGGTACCCGCTCCGCGGTCGTGCGTTTGCTTTTTTTGCCGCAAGCGGCTTCAAGGCATTTGGCCAAGACAGTCGAATGCCGCCTGGTTTTCGCTTCCGGGCACCTCCGTGGGTTGGCATGTTGCCGACACCTCGGCTGGCCGCGCCGCCCACTTCGGGTCGACTCCGCCCGCCAGTGCACCCCATGAACGCACGAACTCTTGTCGCAGCCACCTGGCTCGCGTCTTTCGCCTGGCTTCACGCAGCTGAACCCTCCGCATCAGGTGGCAGGCTCATCATCAATCAGCAGGAATACCTGGAAATGCGGGGCCTCAACGTGATGCTCGCGCACGATTTCTATCCCGAGGGACACCAGGGCGGCGTCGGCGTCATCCAGAACGGCCAGCGGGTCGCAACGAATGGCGACCTCCGGCTCTCCGCAACTCCGGGGCAATGGCAGCCGATCCCTGCCGTTGGCACTCGCAAGGTGGATCGTGCCGCCAACGAGATCAGCGTTCGCATGAGCTACCCGGACGAGAAGGTCGATCGCAAGGGTTTCAACCCGATCGCCTACCCGGACCTCGCGCTCGGCTACGTCATCAAGGTGAAGCCGGAGGGCGCCGCGTTCCGCATCATCGTCGATCTGGAACAGCCGCTGCCCGACGCGTGGGTGGGCAAGGTCGGCTTCAACCTCGAGCTCTTTCCCGGGCTCCTGTTCGACAAATCCTACGAGATCGGCACCGCGTTCGGCACCTTTCCCCGTCAGCCCGTCGGCCCCGGCCTGGTCCGCGATGGCGAGTACCTCGTCGCCCCGCTCGGTGGCGGCACGAAGCTGACCATCGCCGCCGAATCGGAACGCCAGCGGATGACCATCGAGGTCGTGAAGGGCGGTGAACTGCAGCTGCTCGATGGACGCGGACAACATAACAACGGCTGGTTCGTCGTTCGAGCGCTCGTCGGCGCCGGTCGGACGAAGGGCGCGATCGAATGGCTGGTTTCACCCCACGCGATGCCAGACTGGAAATCCGAGCCAGTCATTCAGGTCTCCCAAATCGGCTACCACACGAAACAGCCGAAAATCGCCATCATCGAACTCGACGCGAACGACGCCGATATCCAGCCCGTGACGCTCCACCGGGCCACGCCAGCCGGGCTCGAGCGGGTACGCTCCGGACCCGCCAAAGACTGGGGACGGTTTCTCCGCTATCACTACCTTCAGTTCGACTTCAGCGACGTCGTTGCTCCGGGAATGTACGTCGTCGAATACGCCGGCAAGCGGACGGCTGCGTTCCAGATCGGCCCGGGCGTCTTCGATCGCGGGGTCTGGCAGCCAACGGTGGAATACTTCCTGCCCGTACAAATGTGCCACATGCGGGTGAATGAGGCCTACCGCGTCTGGCACGGGCTGTGTCACGCCGACGATGCTCTCATGGCACCCACCAGCGCCAACCACTTCGACGGGTACGAACAGGGGCCGTCCACGCTGACCTCGTTCAAGAGCGGCCAGCATGTCCCCGGGCTGGACCACGGTGGCTGGCACGACGCCGGTGACTACGACCTGCGCATCGAGTCGCAGGCCGAGACGGTCCACGGGCTCTCGCTCGCATGGGAACGTTTTCATCCGGCTCTCGACAACACCACCGTCGACCAGGAGGCGCGGATCACCGACATTCATCGTCCCGACGGCAAACCCGACTTGCTCCAGCAAATCGAACACGGTGCGTTGTCCATCGTGGGCGGGTACAAGTCGCTCGGCCGGCCGTACCGGGGCATCCAGGATGCGTCGCTCGTCCAATATACGCATCTGGGCGATGCCGCCACGATGACGGACAACCAGGTGTTCACCGGCGCGGTCGAGCCCGCGCTGAAGGCGTTCGTTGATGCCGCGCGAGAGGGTTCACAGGTGGAACCAAAGCTCGGCCTGCCGCGGCTGGGATCCGCCGGCTCGGCTGATGACCGGTGGGTGTTCACCGAGAAGAATCCCGAGCGCGAACTTGCCACCGCCGCCGCTCTCGCCGCCGCATCACGGGCACTCAAGGGCTTCAACGACCCGCTCTCGGCCGACTGCCTGCGCATCGCGCAGGAAATTTGGAGGACCGATGCCAACCCCGCCGGGACGACAGGCGGGCAAAACGTCCCCCGCGGCCGGCTCGCATCCCTCGCGGCCGCGGTCGAGTTGCTTGAAACCACCGGTGACAGGATCTACGCGGAGGCGATTCTTGGGATGTCTGACCAGATCGTTTCGAGCACGGATCGCGTCGGCTGGCTCGCCGCGCGCTCGCTGCGGCTGGTGAACGACACGGCCTATACGGAGAAGATCAAGGCCGGCCTTCGTGGCTATCGCGACAAGCTCGCGAAGCAGGAACGTGAAACCCCGTATGGCCTGCCCTACCGCCCGCAGATCTGGGGCGCGGCTTGGGACATTCAGCGCTTCGGCGTCGATCAATACTTTCTGCACGAGGCCGTTCCCGACGTTTTCCCAGCCACGTACATGCTCAATGCGGTCAACTTCATGCTCGGGTGCCACCCTGGCCCGAATACCGCGTCCTTTGTCTCCGGCGTTGGCGCGAAGTCGATGACCACGGCCTACGGCAACAACCGCGCCGATTGGTCCTATATTCCGGGCGGCATCGCGTCGGGCACCGCGCTTATCCGGCCGGATTTCCCTGAGCTGCTCGAATGGCCGTATCTCTGGCAGCAGGGCGAGTACTGCATCGGCCGCTCCACGTCGGACTTCGTGTTCCTCATCCTTGCCGCGGATCACGTACTGAAGACGGAGTAACCCAGTATATGGCGCGCGGCGGGTTCAGCGATCCTGCCCCTCGGACATCCCCGCAGGGCGTTTCCGCTACCTCGAACCGGCCGCTTCACCGCCACTCGTGACGCGGATACCGACGCGAGAGCTCGGGTTTGATCTTCGGATACACTTCGCGCCAGAAATTCGTCAGGTCATCGGTGACCTGGATCGGGCGCTGGTTCGGCGCAAGCACCTCGATCCGCACCGCCACCCGGCCATGCCCCACCGTGAACTTTCCTTCGATGCCGTAGAGCTCCTGGATTCGCGCGCTGAGGACCGGCGGTCCCTCCTTGTTGTACGTCAGCCGTGAACGCCGTCCATTGGCCATCGTCAGCCGCTCCGGCAGGTAATCGTCGATCACCGCCAGCTGCTCCGCCGTCAGCCAGTCGCGCAGGATCGGCATGACGGGCTTGTCCCTGATGTCACGGTACCCGAGCTCACCGTAGCAGATCTGCTCAACGAGGGTCGCGCGATCGGCGTCGGCGATCGGATTCACCTCGAGTTCAGGAAACCATTCGGCGAGCCGGTTCACCCGCGTGATCCACTGCTCCACCGAGTCGTCCCACGCCTCGAGCTTCAACCTGCCTGCGAGCACTTCCCCGGTCAGCAGCGCCGCCGCCGCATCGAGCGGCATGTCGTCCGCGCTCGACTTTGCCTCGAGGACAAGATCACGGAACCGGCGTTCGCGGCGCGATATCACCCGCTTCTGCTGCTCGTCGTAAACCACGCCGCGCACCTCCCGGTAATCGTCGGGGAAGATCTCCTTCAGCCACGTCTCCTCGATCGCCGTTGCGAGCGAGAGCAGCACGTTGACTTCTCCTCCGCGGCCTTCGATTTCGCTGATCTCGGCCGCGACAAGCAGGGGCGCCTTCTGAATGCAGCTCTCGCGTGCAAGCACTCCCCTCCGCGCATGCACGAGGTCGCAGCGAAGCGTCGCCACGTCCAGCCGCCGGGCAAGCTGGTCGGAGAAGCCGGCAAGCACGCATTTGCGCACTTCCGCGCCGTCCACGCGCTTCTCCCCGATGTCGAGTCCTTCGGCTTCGGCAATGTCGAGGAACTGCTGGAACAACGGCCCAACCTGCCGCGCTCCCTGGGCGTGAATGCCGAGCCGGCGGCACGCATCGAGCGAGTACCCAGCCTGGTGGGCAAACCGCCAGGCGCGCATCATCAGGAAGAAATCGCTCTCGTGCTCCTCGCCGAACGTCTCCTCGCGTGCCTCGTCCGTCCGCTTGTCCACACCGCGCAGCAGGAAGCTCCGTCCCTGCGTGAGCGCCGCCATGAGCGCGACCGGGCGAACGCAGCCGCGTTCCTGCGCAGCGAGGAACATCCGGGCGTAGCGGGGATGGACCGGAAACCGCAGCATCTTGCGGCCGATGTCGGTGATCGACGTGTGCTCGGTGCCACTTCCATCCCCCGAGACATTCGGCGGCGGGCCCAGCGGTCCCGCCCTACCCACCGGAGCCACGGCTCCCAAATCAGCCAGCAGCTGCTCCGCCCGCTGCAAAGCCTTCGGCTCCGGCTTCTCGAGCCAGGGGAAACCCGCCACGTCGTCGATGCCGCTGGCTTTCAGCGTCAGGACGACTTCCGAGAGGTCCAGCCGCTTGACCTCGGGGAGTTCCTGACGCGGCCGCTGCTCGTGCTCGCGTTGCGTCCACAGCCGCACGCACACGCCAGGGGCCGTCCGCCCCGCGCGTCCGGCACGCTGGTCCGCGCTGGCGATCGAAATCTTCTCGATGAGCAGCGTGTTGATTCCGCGGTGGGGATCGAATCGCGCCACGCGGGCCAGTCCCGAGTCGATGACCGTTGTCACACCGTCGATCGTGAGCGAGGTCTCCGCGACATTCGTCGACACAATTATCTTCCGCGCATCGTATCGCGCCACCGCCCTGTCCTGCTGGTCAGGCGGGAGTTCGCCATGCAGCGGGAACACCACGAAATCGCGCAATGCCCGCGAGGCCTGCACCGCCTGCACCGTGCGGCTGATCTCGTACGCCCCCGGCATGAACACAAGCATGTCACCCTGGTTCGCCGCCGCGACGCGTTCGCATTCGCGCGCCGCGATCTCCCACACCGGTTCCTGGTCGAAATCCACGCGCTTCGGCAGATATTCGATCTCCACCGGAAAGCTGCGTCCCTGCGACACGAGGACGTCGCAGGGTTCCAGGTACGTCTTCAGCGCGCCTGCATCGAGCGTGGCTGACATGACGATCAGCTTCAGGTCAGGCCGTATCGTCTGCTGGATCTGCAGCGCGCGGGCGAGCGAGATGTCGCCGTAGAGGTGGCGCTCGTGAAACTCGTCGAACACGATCGCACTCACGCCACGAAGCGTCGGGTCAAAGGACATCTGCCGAAGCAGGATTCCCTCCGTGACGAACCGGATCCTGGTCCTGTCGCTGATCCGCGACTCGAGCCGGATCTGGTAACCGACGCCCTCACCCAGCGACGTGCCCGCCTCCTCGGCGACACGCTTCGCGAGCATCCGCGCGGCCAGCCGGCGCGGCTGCAGAACCACAACCTCGCCTCTTTCACCCAGCAACCCATGCCGCCAGAGCATCTGAGGTATCTGCGTCGATTTGCCGGAGCCGGTCGGCGCCTGGACGATGAGCCTGCCCCGGCCGCCCACGGATGTGACGACGGCGCTTTCGAGTTCGTAGATGGGCAGTTCGCGAGGGAGCGGCATGGCGGCGCAAAGGTTCAACGTCGGACGGGTTGGCGCGTCGGCGCAATGTCTTTTCCGGGACATGGGCATCCCGCCCACGTGCCTTGTTGCTCCGGCCGTCGCCGCGCCACGTAACCCTGGCCTGTTTGTCACCTAATGGGTGACACTTCGCCCGGCCCTCCGTCGAGAACGCTCCCCGCTTTGTCACCTATTGGGTGACAATCTTCGCCCGGCCCAGAGGAGAGTCGTGGGGAGTTGTCACCCAATAGGTGACAATCTTCAGGGCGGCCCGCCGGTGAGCGCGCCAAGGGAATGTCATCCATTAGATGACGCTATGGTGTTCGCGAGACGTTGCGCCGGACACGCAATTTGCTAATCCAAGGGACCCTGCACATCCGCCGTGCCGCCGGAAAGCCACTCACGGCAAGGCAATCAGGCCGTTCACCATGCCCAAACCGAAGCTCCTCCTTCGCCACGCCCTTCCGTTCGTGGCGCTCTCCCTCGGGGCGCTCGCGGCGTGCCGCCGCCACGGCGCCGACAACATCCCGCCACCGTCCGTCCACACGGTCGCCGCGGAACGTGTCGACGTCGCGGAGGAGATCTCCGCCTCCGGCGTTATCGAAGCCGTGGACAAGGTTCAGCTCGGCTTCCTCGTCCCGGGTCGCGTGAAGGAGGTCGCGGTCGGGGACGGCGCCGATGTCACCGCCGGGCAACTGCTCGCCCGCATCGACGATGCCGACTTGCGAAACGAGGCCGCGATCGCGGACGCGCGGCTTGCAGAAACCAGGGCCCGGCACGAGCGGCTCACCCGACTCCACGAGCTTGGCAGCCTGACTCCCTCCGATTTCGAGAAGAGCGCCGCGGCGCTCAGTGAGAGCGAGTCCGCCGCCGCACTCGCGCATCGGAGGCTTGGGTACGCCGAGCTGCATGCGCCGTTCGCCGGGCGCTTCGTCCGCCAGGGAATCTCGGTCGGGGGCGTCGTCACACCCGCCGTTCCGGTGTGCACCGTCTCGGCTTCCGCGCCGGTCTGGGCGTCGCTCAGCGTGCCCGAGGTCGACGCGCCGCGCCTCCGTGCCGGGCTCCGCGCGTCGGTGTCGCTCGCCGCGACGGAGGCTCCGCCGGTCAGTGGCGCGATCGAAACCATCCTCCCGCAGGCGGATGCCCTCACGCGCTCCTTTCTCGTGCGGATCAAGCTCGCAAACGAGGACGGCCGGTTCCGCCTGGGCAATGTCGTCACCGCCCGGATCGCCACCGGCGTCACCCGCAGCTCCATTGTCCTTCCGCCTTCCCTCGTCCAGCGGTTCCCCGACGGAGCCCTGTACGTCTGGACCGCCGAGCCGGGCCGTTCGGTCGTGACTCGCCGGATTGTGACGGTCGGCCGGCCCGCCGGAACCGGCATTGAGGTGCTCTCCGGACTCCAGCCGGGTGACCGCGTCGTGGAATCCGGAGCAACGCCCTTCTACGAGGGAATGCCCGTCCAGCTCGCCACGCCGTGAAGCTCCTTTCCTGGCCCCTGCGGCACCGCCACATCATGGTTGTCCTCAGCGTGATCGCGCTGGGGCTCGGGCTCGAGTCGCTCCTGACCATGCCGCGCCAGGACACGCCTTCGATCTCGATTCACAAGGCGCTCGTCATCGCGTTCTACCCGGGCGCCACGACCGCACAGGTCGAGCAGCAGCTCACGAGACCGATCGAGGCGTACCTGTTCACGTTCACGGAAATCAATGCCGTGAAAACCACGTCGTTGACGCGTGACGGTCAGGTGGTCGTCACCGTCGAGCTGCACGAATGGGTGAAGGACAAGGAGGGGTTCTGGTCGCGTCTTCGCCTCGGCCTGGCTGAGTTGAAACAGACGCGACTTCCCTCCACCACGCTCGGCCCGCTCGTCAATTCCGACTTCGGCGAGTCCGTAGCCCTGCTCATCGGCGTCTCCTCCCCGAGGCACTCCTATGCCGAGCTGCGCCGGTTTCTCGAGCGCATCGAGGATGGCATCCGCGTCGTACCCGGCGCCGGCCGGATCAAGCGCTACGGCGAACGCAACGAGACGATCTATGTCGAGGCGGACTCCCAGCGGCTCGCCCGCTACGGGATCGGCCTCCCGCAGGTGATCACTATCCTGAAACTCCAGAACGCCACTCCGTACTCCGGAAACATCAAGGTCGCCGACGCCGAGGTTCCGATGCACACGCGCGGCCGGTTCACCTCACTTGACGACATCCGCCAGCAGGTTGTCTTCACGAATCCCGCCGACGGCGCCACCGCCCGGATCGGCGACGTGGCCAGCGTCGACCGCCGGCTGGCCGACCCCGACTCGCTGCTTCGAATCAACGGCCGTGACGACCCGATGATCCTCCTCTCGGTCGAAATGCAGCCGGGCAACAACATCGTCGCGTTCGGCAGGCAACTGCGCACCGCGCTGACGAACACCCGGCGGCTGCTTCCTCCGGAGATCCAGCTCACCGTCATCAACGACCAGCCTGCCGTCGTCTCCGTGTCGGTCGGCCACTTCATCCGTGAATTCTTCATCGCTGTGGGCGCCGTCGTGCTCGTGACGATGATCCTGCTTCCGTTCCGCGTCGCCTCGATCGCCGCGATGGCGATCCCGATCACCATCGCGATCACATTCAAGACGCTCGAGCTGCTTCACATCGAGCTGCACGAGGTCTCGCTGGCGTCACT
>JAJYAR010000057.1 GCA_021779435.1 bacterium | reverse complement strand
TCGATGCGATGGCGGTGGCGCTGGCGGCGCTGGCGGGGATTTCGGAGCGGCGGATCGACCGGCTCGTCAACCCGATGCTGAGCGAGGACCTGCCTCCGTTTCTGACGAACCATGCGGGCCTCGAGTCCGGGTTCATGATGGTGCAGGTGACGGCGGCGGCGCTGTGCGCGGAGAACCGGGTGCTGGCGACGCCGGCTTCGCCGGGTTCGATCACGACGAGCGGGAACAAGGAAGATTTCGTGAGCATGGGGAACGCCGCGGCGTGGAAGCTGAAGCGGGTGGTTGGGAACACGCGGCGGGTGCTGGCGATCGAGTTGCTGGCGGCGGCGCGGGCGCTGGACTGCCGGAGGCCGCTCGAGTCGAGTCCGGCGCTTGAGACGGTGCGGGAGCGGCTGGAGGCGCGGTGCAAGAAGTGGGAAGGGGACGCGCCGTTTCATGAGGCTATCGAGAAAGCGGCGGAGTGGATTGCCGAGAGTGGGGAATTGACGGAGGCATTGAGCGCGAGGTGAGACGGGCCGGAGGCACGCAACGTATTGTGTGGGCGTCTGTTATGCTGGCGGACGGGTGTATAGTCGGCATTACCGCAAAGTAAAGCTGCTGTTTGGCCTCTCCGATGTCGCCCTGGTCGCGCTGGCATTCGAGGCCGCCTACCAGACTCGCTACTGGCTGGGCGCCCGCGCAAGGCTCGAAAAACAGTTCTATCTGGAAAGGCCGATGCTGGCGCTGCTGCTAGGCGCGGCGGTGTTACTTTGGCTGGCGATCGGCTATTGGTTCGACATTTACGAAAAGCTCGATTCGGCGCATCCGCGGATGGTGCTGCGGAACACGTTCCGGCAGTGCCTGCTGGGCGCGATGGGGCTGGTGCTGTTCGAGTACCTTCTGCGGCTGGACTTGAGCCGCTTGTTTGTAGCGATCCTGGGTGTTTATAGCTGGCTGTTCCTTTGTTTGTTCCGGCTGAACGCAGGGCAACTGCTGGGGGTGATCCGGCGGGAGTTCGGCGCGCCGCGCTTCGTGATGGTGGTGGGGGAAGGCGAGCGGGCGGCCAAGCTGGCCGAGGCGCTGGAGCGGAGCGAGGATTATGGGATCCGGCTGACGGGGTTTCTGGCGGAGGGCGAGGTGGGGAAACCGGAGGCGGGCCGGTTGAAGCGGGAGTATCCGGTGTACGGGCTGACGGATCTGCCCGAACTGCTGCACCGGCACGTGATCGACGAGATTCTGTTTGCGGTGGAGAGCGAGAGGCTGCCGGCGCTCGAAGAAGTGTTTTTGTTGTGCGATGAAGAGGGTGTGCGGACGCGGGTGCTGGTGGATTTCTTTCCGCACATCAACAGCGATGTTTACCTGGACCGGCTGGGGAACGCCCCTCTGCTGACGTTTGCCGCGGCGCCGCACGATGAGCTGCGGCTGATCGTGAAGCGGATGACGGATCTGCTGCTGGCTGCGTGCGGGCTGGTGCTGCTGGCTCCGGTGATGCTGGCGATCGCGTTGCTGATCCGGCTGACGTCGCCGGGGCCGGCGATCTTCCGGCAGGAGCGGTGCGGGCTGAACGGGCGGCGGTTTGTGTTTTACAAGTTCCGCTCGATGTGCGCGGACGCCGAGGAGAGGAAGGCGGAAGTGGCGCATCTGAACCGGAAGACGACGGCGTTCAAGATCCCGAACGATCCGCGGCTAACGCGGGTGGGCGGGTTTTTGCGAAAGTTTTCGATCGACGAATGGCCGCAGTTGTGGAACGTGCTGAAGGGCGATATGTCGCTGGTGGGGCCGCGGCCGGCGGTGCCGGAGGAAGTGGAACGGTATGCGCGGTGGCAGCGGCGGCGGCTGCGGATGCGTCCCGGGCTTACCTGCCTGTGGGCGATCGAGGGGCGCGACACGCTCGATTTCGAGACGTGGATGAAGATGGACATGCTGTATATCGACAATTGGTCGCTGGCGCTGGACTGGAAAATCATGCTGCGCACGGTGCCCAAGGTCCTGCTGGGCAAAGGAGCTCACTAAAACCTTATGGAACTCGTACCAACCCAGGAAGAAGTGGCCGGACTGCTGCGCCAAACCGGGGCGCTGCGGGACGGGCATTTCGAATATCCGAACGGGCTGCATGCCAATGAGTATTTGCAGGTGGCGCTGGCGATGCGGTCGTATCAACATTCAAAGACGATGAGCGTGGCGCTCAGCCGGCTGGTGCGCGCCAACACGGAGATCCGGGCGATTATTCCGGAGCTGTCCATCGTCGCGCCGGGCACCGGGGGATTGCCGGTGGCTTACGGGGTGTGTGAAGCGCTGCGCGCGCACCAGGTGTATTGGGCGGAGCGGAGCGAGGACAGCGAGCCGTTGCACTTCCGGCAGTACTTCGAGATGGTTCCGGGGGAGAAGGTGCTGCTGGTGGACGATATACTGCGCTCGGGGAAGCAACTTGCGGAGTTGAAGAAGCTGATCGAGGCCAAGGGCGGGCAGGTGGTGGGGCTGGCGGTGATTGTATTCCAGCCAACGCCGAAGACGATCAAGTTCGACCCGCTTCCGTTTTATTACCTGGCGAAGCTGGACGCGACGTATTACATGGACGCGGCATCTTGCGACCTATGCAAGCGCGGCGCGCCGGTGGAGAAGGTTTGGATCTAGGCGGCGGGGTTGGGCAGGTTAATCCGGGAGCGGTGGTCCCGGCGGCATGTTAGTCTGAAAGGAGCATGGCCGGTGCGCTTTCAGGCGTCAAGCGCTTCATTTTCTGGGACTATCAGCGGGGCGGGTGGCAGTACGACGTGATGGTCGGCGTGATCCTTGCCTTCATTTTTTTCGTGCCGCGGGAGTGGTTTCGCGATCAGCCGCGGGCGAGCAGCGTGGTGATGCTGCCGGCCACGCAGGGCCAGAACGCGTTCTGGATTGAGCCGGGGCTGCTGGAAGGCTTGCCGCCGGCGGAGATGCTGAATCGCGCTTCGGCGGTGCTGGGCGAGCGCACACACAAGAAGCAGACCGTGGTACGGATCGAACCGATCCTGGACTCCGAGAAAGAGACGATAGGGTATCTGGCGTACGCGCGGCCTTAGGCCGTCGCCGGGCGCCACTCCGTTTAAGATATGCTGTCCGCCACGCTGATGCTGATTCTGCGGTCCGGGCTCGCGTTCGCGCATCCGACGGTCCCAGGAGCGCAAGCCGCGATTCTCGACCGGATGGACCGGGCGGCGGCGCAGTTTCACGGCATGGCGGCGCAGATCAAGCACACCTCGCACACGGAAGTGATTAATGAAAACAGCGTGGCGACGGGGCGGGTGAAGATGCGGAAGGTTCGCGCGGGATCGGTGGAAGGGCTGATCGATTTCGCGACGCCGGACGCCAAGACGTATCTGTTTGTGAAGCGGACGGCGAAGATTTACACGCCGGCGAGCCGGACGGTCGAGGTGATCGACCTGGGCAAGCACGGCGAGCAGTTGGATCAGTTCCTGATGATCGGTTTCGGCACGAGCCGCGCGGACCTGGAGCGCAGCTACGGGGTGAAGCTGGAAGGCCAGGAAAAATTAGATGGGCGCGACACGGAACACCTGGTGCTGACGCCGCGGTCGAAAGAGGCGGCGCAGTATGTCCTGACGGTGGATTTGTGGGTTGCCTCCGATAGTGGATATCCCGTGCGTGAGAAGGTGCTGCAGCCTTCGCGCGATTGGGTGCAAGTGGACTACTCCAACGTGGTCGTCAATCCGCCGCTCAAAGACGCGGACTTCACATTGAAGCTTCCCAAGGACGTTCAAACAATTTACCCTCAGAAATAAGATTCATGCAAGAGCTTCGCCTACGTACGCCGCGCCCGGCTTCCGACCGCCTCCGGTTCCTCGATTGGAGCCGCGGCCTTGCGGTAGTGATCATGCTGCAAGGGCACGTGTTCCACTCCTTCAGCCGGAACGACCTTCGCGAGAAGGGGCCGTATTTGCTTTCCCAGCTATTCGGCGGCCAGGGGCCGGCGATCTTCCTGTTTCTAACGGGCATCACGCTGGCGTTTTTGATCGACAGGCGGGAGCGGCAGGGGTTGGGCCGCGCGGCGCGGTGGCGGGCGGCGGTGGAGAGGTCGGCTTATTTGTGGGTGCTGGCGTTTCTGTTCCGCGCGCAGTTGTGGCTGTTCGCGTATCCGGGCAGCAGTTGGCGCGACCTGTTCAAGGTGGACATTCTGAACTGCATGGGGTTTGCGATCGCGCTGTTTTCGCTGACCGCGCTGCTGACGACGGCGCAGCGGGTACGGGTGGGGGCGATTCTGGGCACGGCGATCGCGGCGGTGGCGCCGCTGGTTTCGTTGGTGGACTGGAGTTTCCTGCCGGCGGGAATTTCGGACTACTTTGTGCCGAACTACGCGGCGTTTGCGTTCTTCCCGTGGGCGGCGTTCATCGCGTTCGGCATTTCGGCGGGCAGCCTATTGCGGATGACCCCGGCTCAGGACATGGGGCGGCTGATGCAGTGGGCGGCGCTGATGGGGCTGGTGCTGGTGGTGGCGGGCGAATATTTCTCGAACCTGCCGTATGATTTCTATCCGAAGCCGGAGTTCTGGCTGAACGGGCCGGGGCTGGTGACGATCAAGCTGGGCGTGATTCTGCTGGTGGCGCCGTTCGCGTGGCTGTGGTGCGAGATAGGGAACCCTCGCTGGAGCTTCGTGAGCCAGCTTGGGACGACTTCGCTGATCGTGTACTGGGTGCATATTGAGATCGTGTATGGGCGGTGGCTGGGGCTCTGGCACCAGACGTTCTCGGCGTGGCAGTGCGGGGCCGCTTCGGTGGCCGTTATTGCGCTGATGGTGGCTGTATCGGTGGCACGGACGAAGTTTCCGAAGCTGGTGCGGCGGCGGGTGGCGGCGCGGATGCCGCAGATGGCCGAGCGCGAGTTGGTCTTCGCCCAGCCGACGCTGGGCGACTGACACAGCGTTACTGACAATTCCTGACGAGTGGCCCGGTTCCGGCGGGTGAAAAGCGCGGTATGCTCTGAAAATATGCGCTATGTACTGTTTTTCGCCGCGGCCTCCCTGGCCTTCGCCCAATCCACGCCCGATCTGAACGGCGTCTGGAAAGTCAACAAAGAAAAAAGCAAGATGAGCGGCATGATGGCCCAAGCCGATTCCTATGCCTCCGTCCAGCAGTCCGGATCGAAGATCGAAGTGAAGACGATCACGATGGGCGAGCATTTCGAGCAGCGCGGCGACTGGAAGTACGACACGTCCGGCGCGGAGACGACGAACGAGTTCCGCGGGACGAAGTTGGCGACGAAGTCGGCGTGGGAGGGCGGCGCGCTGGTGATCGACATGACGGGCACCGACGACGGGCGTGAAGTCAAGATTCACGAGACGTGGACGCCGTCGGCGGACGGCAACAGCCTCACGCGGGTCGAGAATAACGGGCGCGGCGAGACGACCATGGTGTTCGACAAGAGCCCGGAATCGGCGAGCGTGTTCACGGCGGCGCCGCGGATGGCGAAGGACGTTTACCAGAACATAAAGGACCTGAACGTGCCGGCTTACCGGGTGGGCGAGGTGATGGAGAACTTCAGCAATGCGCTGGGCGTGCGCTGCGGTTTCTGCCATGTACAGGGCAACTTTGCCAGCGACGAAAAGCACGAGAAGCAGTTCGCGCGGACGATGCTGGTGATGACGAACGGAATCAACCACGACGTGTTCCACGATCACTTCCGCGTGTCGTGCTACACCTGCCACCGCGGGCAGAAGGAACCGCCGATGCATCCGGAAGCCGCCAGCAACGCCGGGCACTAAAGGCCGGCGCAAGGGATGCCGAACCGTCTCGCGAACGAGCCGAGTCCGTACCTTCGCCAGCACGCGAACAACCCGGTCGACTGGTACCCGTGGGGGGAAGAGGCCTTTGCCCGCGCGCGGGAGATGGACCGGCCGATCTTTCTTTCGGTCGGCTACTCGACTTGCCACTGGTGTCATGTGATGGAGCGGGAGTCGTTTGAGAACGGCTCCGTGGCCGAGGCGCTTAACGCGCATTTCGTGCCGATCAAAGTGGACCGGGAAGAGCGGCCGGACGTGGACCGGGTGTACATGACGTATGTGCAGGCGACGACGGGTTCGGGTGGCTGGCCGATGTCGGTGTTTCTGACTCCGGCGCTCGAGCCGTTTTTCGGAGGCACGTATTTTCCGCCGGACAACCGCTATGGGCGGCCGGGGTTTCTGGCGCTGTTGCGGTATCTGGCCGAGGCGTGGCAGAAGGACCGGCCGCGGATTGTCGAGGCGGGGACGAACTCGATCCAGCAGTTACGGGCGTTCATCGAGACGGAGGGAGCGCGGGCGGGCGCGGGGGAAGAATTAATCGAGAAGGTGTACCAGCCGCTGCGGCGGAGTTTCGATACGGTGTACGGAGGATTCGGGGGCGCGCCGAAGTTTCCGCGTCCGGCGGCGCTCGAGTTTCTGCTGGCCTGGTACGACCGGACGAAGGACGAGGAAGCGCTGGAAATGGTGGGGAAGACGCTGGGGGCGATGGCCGGCGGAGGGATGAACGACCAGCTTGGCGGAGGATTTCATCGCTACTCAGTGGACGAGCGTTGGTTCGTGCCGCACTTCGAGAAGATGCTTTACGACCAGGCGCAGCTTGCCGCGGTGTATTTGAAGACTTATCAGATTACCGGCGATGCAGGGCAGGCGGCGGAGGCGCGGCGGATTTTCGATTATGTTCTGCGGGACATGACGGATTCCGGCGGAGGATTTTACTCGGCCGAAGATGCCGACAGCGCGGAATCGGCGGCGGAGCCGGAGAAGAAAAGCGAGGGTGCGTTCTATTTGTGGACGCAGGCGGAAGTGGAGAGGCTGATCGGGCAGCCGGCGGCGGGGATGTTTTCGATGCGGTACGGACTGCAGGCGGACGGCAACGTTCGCGAGGACCCGCACGGCGAGTTTCAGGGGAAGAACATTGTTGCGGTGCGGCAGGCGATGGATGCGGTGGCGCGGGTTTACGGCGTGAGCGAAGCCGAGGCGGCGGAGAAGATCGAAGGGGCGCGGGCGAAACTGCTCGAGGCGCGGGGTGCGCGTCCGCGGCCGCATCTGGACGATAAGATTCTCACGTCGTGGAATGCGCTGATGATTTCGGCGTTCGCGCTGGGGGCGCGGGTGTTGGGAGAGCCGGCGTACGGGGAAGCGGCGAAGCGGGCGGCGCGGTTCGTGATGGAGAAGTTGTACGACGCTTCGAGTGGCGTGCTGCTGCGGCGGTATCGGGGAGGCGATGCGGCGATTCCGGCGTTTCTGGACGATTACGCGAGTTTCGTGGTGGCGTTGCTGGACCTGTATGAGATGGATTTCGACGTCGAGTGGATCGAGCGGGCGCGGGTGCTGGCGCGGCGGATGGTGGAGCTGTTCGAGGACCGCGAGCGCGGAGGATTTTTCAGCACGGCGGCCGGCGATGCGAACCTGCTGCTGCGGATCAAAGAGGATTACGACGGGGCGGAGCCTTCGGGGAATTCGTCGGCGATTGCGGCGCTTCAGAGGCTGGCTTTGTTAACCGGAGAGCGGGAGTTCGAGAGCGCGGCGCGGCGGGGGCTGGAGGCGATGAGGGGGAGGCTGGCGGCGCAGCCCACGGCGATGCCTCTGCTGGCGGTGGCGCTCGATTTCGACCTGCGGCCGCCGCGGCAGATTGTGCTGGCGGGCGATGCGGAGGCGCCGGCGATGCGGGTGTTTGACCGGGCGCGGAACCGGCATGCGCTGCGGGCAACGGCGGTGATCCGGATGGGAACGGCCGAGGAACGGGCGTATTGGGAGAAGCTGCGGCCGGCGCTGGCGGCGATGACGCCGGTGGAAGGGAAGCCGGCCGCTTATGTGTGCCGGAACCTGGTTTGTGAGCTTCCGGTGAGCGAGCCGGAAAAATTCGAGGCCTTGCTACAATAGCGGCGTGCGCACGGCGGCGCGCCGCGGCGCCGGATTAAATCCCCCCCAGGAGAAATGCGAATGGAACGACCGGGAGCGACGACGCTCAAAGGCAACCCACTGACTTTGATCGGACCGGAACTGAAAGCCGGCGACAAAGCGCCGGAATTCGAGGCGGTGGATAACAAGCTGCAGCCGGTGAGTCTCGGCTCGACCGGAGGATCGGTACGCATTTTCAGCGTGGTGCCGTCGCTGGATACGCCGGTTTGCGACATGCAGACCAAGCGGTTCAACGACGAAGTGGCGAAGCTGCCGGGCGTGGATGTGTACACCGTCAGCATGGATCTGCCGTTTGCGCAGTCGCGTTGGTGCTCGGCGTTCGGCGTGGACCGGATCAAGATGGTATCCGATCACCGGAATGGTTCGTTCGGAGAGCATTACGGAACGCTGATCAAGGAACTGCGGATTGAGAGCCGGGCGATTTTCGTGGTGGATCCTTCGAACAAGCTGGCGTACGTGGAGTATGTGAAGGAAGTCGGGGATCATCCGAACTACGAGGCGGCGCTGGAGGCGGCGCGGGGGGCGAAGTAAGTTAGAGGAGCAAGGAGCGAGAAGCCGGGAGCCAGAAGCCCGGAGCCGGGAGTTAGAGCAGCGGGGCGCTGGCCGGGTTCTGGTGGCGGTTGCGGAGCCAGGCGGCGAGTTGCGCCTGGATTCCCGACAAGGCGACGAGCTGGACGGTGTAGGTGCCGTAGTGGCCTGTCAGTTCGAGAGTGTCGCCGAGGTTGGAGAGGTGGCGCCGCATCACAGGGAGGCCGTCGACCCGGAGGGTGAGCAGAGCCTGCGAGGAGCCGGGGAGCACGTCGTCGACCAACATGAGGCATCCGCCGTCGCTGGTGGTGGCCGAGTGGCCTTTGGTAATCCAGCGAGGTTCGAGCACGATGGGGTCGCGGGTGGAGTGGAGGGCGGGGCCCGGCGATTGGAGCGAAGCCTGGGCCTTTTCGAGGTGCTCGACGCGGCGGCGGAGGAGTTCGTAGTCCTCCTGGCGGCGGAGGAGGCGGAACGACTCGTAGACAACCCAGGCGCCGAGGAGCACGGCGGCGAAGATCCCGAACAGAATCAGGCCGAGGTACTGGCGGAAGAGATGCAGAAGGTAGCCGCTGTCCATCATTGCCGAGCGATGAGGAGATGATAGCTTAGTCGGGCGGTTATCCGGCGTGAGCGGTGCGAGCGAGGGTTTCCTCGATCTGCCGGGCATGGCGGAGACTGTGGGCCGCGAGGAAGAGCAGGGTCTGGTAGAAGTCGATTTCGCCGAAGAAGGTGTGTTTCCAGCGGTAGGCGCGCAAGGGGAGCGGCGTGGATTCCGCGAATGCGAGGGTACGGGCGCGGACGGCGCGGAAGCGGGCGATGGCCTGCGGCGGGGTCCGTGCGCCCGTGGGACGGGCGCGCGGAGGCGAGGTTCTCTTTTCCTCCCGATTCACGGCGGACTTACGGATGATCTCATCGCGGGAGGCGAGGTCCGGGACGTCGTGGGGCGCAGCGTGTGCGGCCGCGTAGGACTCGACGAATTCAATGATCATCTCTTCGACGAGGACGATGTGTTCGGCGCATTCGGCGGGCGACCAGGCGCCGGGCGAGGGACGGAGATTCCAGCCTTGTTCTCCGGCGTGGGCGAGGAGGGCGAGCAGGCTGTCCCGCGAATCTGTCATCTCGGCCAGGGAGCGGCTGCGTTCATCGGCTGTCATGGGCTAAGTCTTGAGATGGTTCGGTGAGGAACGGGGATTCGTGAATGAGGACGCGGGTGCGGCGCGGGCGGGGGAAGCGGACGTCGAGGGTGCCTCCGGAGTCAGTGAGGGCTTCGCGCATTTCTTCGCCGTCGGGTTCGATGAGGTAATCGGTGGAAGGGCGGAGGCCGATGACAAAGACGTTGGCGTAGTTGGTGGCGGCGTGAATGGGGAGTGGGGCGCGGACGATGGTGGCCGAGCCGAGGTCGTAGACGGCGGGAGGCGCGGCGGGGCCGGTTTCGATGGCAGTGACGGCGCCGTTGGTGAACCACTGCGCGCGTCCGTGGAGGAGACCGAACCAGGGAGAATCGTCTTCCCAGGAGCCGCGGACGAAGAGGGTTCCGGCTTTCGGGTCGTGGAAGACGAGCGGAAGGTGCATGTAGCTCAGGCCAGGTTGGTAAGGGTTGGCCCAGAGAAATTCGTAAGGCGCGCCGAAGGGGCCGCGGAGCATGTAGCGGTCCATGATGAGCCAGCCCTGGAGGTACTGGCTCGAGGTGGCGTTGTTGTCGAAGGCGACGAGCGAGAGGCCGGCGGCGCGGGAGAGCGCGGCGCCGTCGAGGTTGGGTTCGTGGCCGCCGGGATACATCGGGATGCGATATTCGTTTTCGGCGGCGGGGTAGGGAGCGGGGTAGTGGCTGGCGATGTGGAAGGCGGCGAGGTTGTCGAACCAGGAGGGACGGTCCAGGCGGAGGTCGATGGTGAGGTTGTCGCGAACGGCGTGGAGGATTTCTAGCAGAGGGTAAAGGGCGCCGCCGAGAGGTGTTTCGGCGCCGGTACCGAGGGCGGGTGCGTAATGGCCGCGCCACCATTGAGTGACGGCGTCGCGAAGGACTTTCGCGGCGAGGCCGGAATCTTCCGTGCCGATGGCGACGGCGGCGAGGATGCGGTCGCGCCAGGCTGGGAGATCGGA
>JAJYAR010000056.1 GCA_021779435.1 bacterium | reverse complement strand
GTGGCGTAGTCGCCGACGTCGGTGGATCAAAGCCATCGCAGATAAATCTGCTCCTACGGGAAGGGTGTTCTTCGCGCTGTAGGAGCAAATTCATTTGCGGCCGACTGGTGGGACGAGCCTCGGTGGACCGAGCCATCGCAGATAAATCTGCTCCTACAGGAAGGGTGTCCTTCGCGCTGTAGGAGCAAATTCATTTGCGACCGACTGGTGGGACGAGCCTCGGTGGACCGAGCCATCGCAGATAAATCTGCTCCTACAGGAAGGGTGTCCTTCGCGCTGTAGGAGCAAATTCATTTGCGACCGGCTGGTGGGACGAGCCTCCGGTGGACCGAGCCGTCGCAGATAAATCTGCTCCTACAGGAGCCATGCGCGGAGCGCTTCGTCGTTCAGCACCGTTGTGCCGGTCCGATACTCCGGCGCGAGCAGCGACAGGTAACCCTCGTCGAGAAAACGACGGCAGTGAAGGATGACTCTGGCGTGTTGCCCGGGGCCGCGAACGAGCCGTCCGAGCGCCTGGTTCACCTTCGTCATTCCGGGAATCTGGTACACCTGCCGGAATGACGCCTCGCGTGAAAGGCCCCGGCGCGCGGCCTCGGCGAGCCGAGCGCGTTGCACGGCGTTCACTTCGGGAAGCGCGGGACCGACAATCATCGCGTGCGTGATTCTGCCGCCCAGGCTGTCGATGCCCTCCGCAAAGCTGGATCCGAGCACGAGCAGAAGCGCGTCGCTGGCGACCAGCGATTCGTCGACCCATGCGCTCTGGGCTGCGAGATCGCGGACCTTCGGTTGCACAACCACGCGAAAACCCGGGTGTGCGGAGGCGAGCGCCGCCCGAATCGCCTCGGCATAGGCATAGGACGGGAAAAACACGGCGACGGGCGCGGACGCGGCGCCCCGCAGGGCGACAACCGTGGCGGCGGTTGCGGCGAAATACCGCGTGCGGTGCTGGAAACTCGTGTCAACGCGTGCGTCGAAGACGATGTCGTACGTGCCGTCACGCCACGGCGCGTGCGCCTTGACCACGGAGGGCGACGCGGCGTCCCGCGCTTCCTCGACGCGAAGGAGCTCCGCGGCGCTCGTGAGCTGCTTGTAGAGCTTCCGGGTCGTCCGCTTGTTCAGCGCCCCGAGCCTTTCCGGTGTCGCTGCACGGGCGACGGGCACCTCGGGCGGGGCGTCCAGTCCGCAGGCTGCGCTGAAGCCATCGACGGGCGTGAGCGTTGCGCTGGCGAGCACGACGCCACCGTACTCACGAAGCGTTGCGCCGATCGCCGTGGCGGCGTCGAGGCACGTGATCGCAAGTTCGCCGCCGCGCGGCGACCACCAGAGGCGGGGGATGTCGACCGTGTTCAGTTCGTCGAGGAGCGAAGGCACCTGCCAGAGCGCGTCGGCCGCGGAGGCGCCGAGCGCGGCAAAATCGACCGGCACGCTGGACACCTGCCTGGCGACCTCGCCGAGAAGATGGAGCGCGTCGTCCTCCTCGCTGGCGGATAGTCCCTCGTTGGGTTTCAGGTGATTCAGAAAATGGCACCAGTGGTCCCAGGCGGCGACGAGCGAGGCGAGCGGGCGGACGCGATGGAGTTCCTCGAGGACGCCATACGCGGACATGGACGAAAACGCGTGTGAGTAGCTGTCGGCCACGCGCGATGGAAGGTTGTGAGCCTCGTCGACGATGAGGAGCGTGCGCGCGGGCTCGAATCCGGGCTGGTCGTAAAACAGGCCGCGGTTCGACGGCGCGAACACGTAATTGTAGTCACCGAGCCACACGTCGTTGAAGGTGAGGGCGGCGCGTGTGATCTCGTAGGGGCAGATCCTGGCCTCGCGGCCGGCAGCCTTCAGTGCGTCGAGGTCGCGAGCATGCTGCTCGTCGAGATAGAAACGGGACAGACCGCTGGCCGGCCAGCGCTCGGCGGCGCCGGCGATGTACGAGCAATTGTCGCGCACGCAATGAAACGTCGCGTTGACGCAGTGCTCGGCCTTGTTGCGGACGTGCCAGACGGCGACGGGAGTGGTTGGAGGCGAGAGGGGAGAGGCGAGAGGCGAGAGGGCGGAGGGAGCGGGAGGCGGGATTTGAGATTTCAGATTTGAAATGCCGGAGCCTGCTGCCGAGGGCTGTGAATCTGAAATATCAAATCTCAAATCTGAAATGCCCGAAGGGCCGGTCATGCCCTGCAGCGTGCGGACGACCTGCAGCTGGCCGGTGGATTTGCTCGTGAGATAGAGGGCGCGGTCGAAGTGCCCGGACCTGAGCTGGCCCAGCGCGAACTCGAGCAATACGCCGGTCTTGCCGAAGCCGGTTGGGGCTTCGAACAGCACGAGCGGGCGACGCTCGAACGTCGTGGTGAGTTCGCCGAGCGTGGTCTCCTGGCCCGGGCGCGGCGATGCGAACGCCGGCCGGTAGCGCAGTCCCCGAAGTCGCTCCCGCGCGCGGAGCCGGAGATTGAGGAACTCAGCGAGCTGTTCGAGCTGTGCGACGAACAGCGCGTCGTCTGAATGGCTTACCGGTACGGTCTGCGCGAGGCCGGCGCTGGCTTCGACGAAGACGAGTTCGCCGCGCAAAGCATTTGGAGAGCCGATGACGGTCGGCTCGCTGGCGACACCCGCTTCGGCACCGATGGGGGACGGCGCGAGGAGGCGCTGACGCGAGAGGGCGAGGTACGTGGCGAGCTGGACGAAGTACTCCGGGTACTCGCGTCGCAACTCCACCTCGTCCGCGGGCAGCGGGCGGGTGACGGACTTGATCTCGCGCAGGACGGTGATTGCCGGGATCGCACGCCTTGCCGACGGTTCCGGGCCGATTGATGCCAGGACAGGGGGCGCTGACGCTGGCCGGATGATCTGGTCGATGCGACCGTTGAACGAAAACGTCCAACCCCGGTGAACGATGCTGCCGGTGATTGGGACCTCGAACTGCGCGGCGTCGGCGTGTTCGGCGACGGCCCTGCTGCGCAATTCGTTGTGCCAGCGCGTGCCCAACTGGGCTCTCCAGATCCCGGATCCGCCGCCGTCGCCCGCTTCCCTGGGGCCGAGCGAAAACGAGGAGAACTCGCCCACGCCGAGCGCAACGGTGCGTTTATCCAGGTCGAAAATCATCGATGGCTTAGCGAAGACAGATGGCCGTGGATTTCAAAGCGCGAAGCTTCGCGGGCATCCGCTCAGAGGAGGATTTCGGTGTTGGCGCGAAGGTAGTCGTCGAGCCGGCGCTGGAGCCGTTCGACCACCTCGGGTGCCGCGGTCTGTTCGTTGAGCGGCCGGTTGAGGACCGTTGTCAGCACCGCACGGTCGGAGGAGCCCAGGGTCTGGAACCATTCCTGTTTCAAGGGATAACCTTCGTCCCTGGCGAAACGGTACAGGCTCTTCAAGTACACCACATCCGGCCTGTCGCTGGTGCCGAAGGCGGTGAGCGCGGCCCGAAGCAGGCTGGCGACCCCGGCGCGGCTCTCCTCATTGACCGGATTTCGCGAAACGAGGGCAGTGAGCGTCGACGCGAGCCGCAAGGCGTCGTAGCTGCGGCCGATTCCAGAATGCCGGGTGAGGATCCGCGTCTCCTTCACAAAATACGTCCGGCCCTGGTTCGACGTTTCGAGCACGAGCGCAGCCTCGTCGAAAAGATCGAGCAGCGTCGCACTTGCGCCGGCCTTTCCAGGCACCCGCTGGAGGATGGACAGCACTCCATGCTCGGCCGAAAGGACCGATAGCATCTGAAACGCGTCGCTCGGCGGCTGCCGGAGCAGCACGAAGGCGTCGGTTTCGAGGGTCTGGGCGGGCATGGAACGACGACCGGTCTCAAACCCTGCTCGAAATCAGGATCTCGCGACGGGTTCCGCGGCCGCGTGAAGTGGTGTCCGGGGCGGAAGCACTGCCCCGCCGGAAATGATCATCTTCATGCCGTCGCCCACGCTCATCTCGAGTTCGATGATATCCTGTTTCGGAATGAGCAGGAGGAAGCCGCTGGTGGGATTCGGGGTGGTTGGCACAAAGACCGTCCACACCTCGGGACCGATCAACGAGTGGGCCTCACTGTGACTCTTGTTCGTCAGAAAACCGACCGCCCAGACCCCTTTGCGCGGAAACTCGATCATGACCACCTTGCTGAACACGTTGCGGTTCTGACTGCCGAAGGTCGCAACGATCTGCTTGATGGACTGATAGACCGAGCCGACGCCCGGGATGCGGAGGATGGCCCGTTCCGCGATGCTGAAGAAGAATTTCCCGAAGACGTAGTTGGACAGGAATCCAAACGCGGTCACGAGCAGGAGCACGACGATCGTCGCGATCAGGTCCCACACGAACGGCAGCTTCTGAAGCGTCTGGGGAAGGTACTGCTGATAGATTGGCCAGAAGGTGCCGCCGATGATGTCGACGATCTTCCCGAAGGCCCAGACCGTGACAATGAGCGGCGCGAGCAGAAACACGCCGGAGATGAACGCATTCCGGAAGGTGACGAGCCAGGAACTGGAGGGCGGCGCGTCCGGAGACGGGACGTGAGATTCAGCCATGAATGAACCGAGGGTAAGAGGGTGATCCGGGAAGGCACGGAAAAACAGCCCCGACGGGCATACACCTCGTGTAACCTATTGGGTTACAGCTTCGAGATACGGGTGAACCGGTGGAGCAACCGCGGACGGTTGCGTAGGTGGCGCCGATGGCCGTTCAGCTAAGGGCTGCGCGCTGCCTCAGGCGCGCAACCGGAACTCCGGCACAGCGCCGGCGGCGCGCAGCAGTTTCATGGCGCGGGCTTCGGCACGGCGCATGATCCGCTTCTTCGCCGGCTGAAGGTCATCGTAGCCGGCGAGGTGGAGCCACCCGTGCACGACGTACAACGTCAGCTCCTCCCGAAATGCCTCCGGATCGATCGAGCGTCTCTTCGGGGCGGACTCCCGGCAGTGCCTCACGGCCGCGTCGGCGGAGACGCAGAGCTCACCTGCGGTTCCGATCGCCGGACTTCCCTCGAACGTGATGACATCCGTGATCGACGGGTCTTGGAGGAAATCGTCGTGAAGCTTCGCGAGCGCGGGGTCGGTCATGAACACCACCGAAAACTCCCCCTCGTTGCCGAGCACGGAGTGGGTGGTCGCGAGTTCCGCGTGGTGGGCGTCGAGGGTATGGATGACCCGCTCGACTGAGCCCCGCGGAATGCGAAGTCCGGGGTGCTTGTTGGCGACGGCGATCGGACGCATGCGGGCGTTATGCGCGGACAGGCGCCTTGCGCTCGACGGGCGGCGTCACGGTGCGTTCGTCTGAAACCGATTCACCCGCCGGGTAGGCCATTCGCGCGTGAGACATGTTCACGAGGGTGAAATGGAAGCTGTCCTTGACGCGCTTGATTTCATCGAACGTGAGCGGTGCTGCGTCGAGTTGGGCATCGGCGATGCGCTCGCCGACGATCCGATCGATCAATTCCTGGACTCTTTCGGGCGTCAGATCGCGCATGGAACGCGCGGTCGCCTCCACGGCGTCGGCCAGTGAGATGATCGCGCTCTCCTTGAACTGCGGGATGGGGCCTGAGTAGCGGAACGCCGCCTCATCCGGCGGGGCGGGCGGCGCGGAGGGCGCTTGGGCGACTCGGGGCTGGGACGCGGGCTTCGCGGGTGAAGTCGCGCCCGTGGTGGGACGCGGCGCCGGGAATGGGGCGCGGGACTGCTCGATCGCGCGGTGATAGAAATAGCGGACAAGCGTCGTGCCGTGGTGCTGCTGGATCACGTCGATCACCGCGCGCGGCAGGTGGTGCTTTTGCGCGAGCTCGACGCCATCGGGCACGTGCTGCCGGATGATCCGGGCCGACTCCTGGGGATCTCGATTGTCATGCGGATTGCTCCGCTCCCGCTGATTCTCCGCGAAGAACTGCGGATTGATCGTCTTCCCGACGTCGTGGAAAAGGGCGCACACGCGGGTCAGCAGTGGATTCGCGCCGATCGCACTCGCGGCGTTCTCGGCGAGCTGGGCCACGACGAGGGAGTGATGATACGTGCCGGGTGCCTCCAACTGCATGTGCCGAAGCAGCGGATGGTTGTAGTCGGTAAGCTCGAGAAGCGTGATGTCGGTCGTACGCTTGAACAGCGATTCGAGGACGGGAAGGAGGCCGACCACGCCGATGCCGGTGAGCAGCCCTGCGGCGAGTCCGGCCACCATCTGCCTGCCGAGGACATCGATCGGTGTCTGGTCGGCGATGCCGATGAGCGCCGCGAACGCGGCGAGCGTCAAACCGCCGGCGCCCGCGGCCCGAACGACCCGGCTGCGGCGGCGGGCGTCGCGCGCGAGGTACATCGTCACCAGGGACGCCAGGAACGTCATGATCAGCAGGTCGAGGCGGTTGCCGTAAATGACGCCGGTGAAAATGGAGATGAGCAGCGCCATGAAGATGCCGGAGCCGGCATCGATGAGAATGGCAACGATCAGCGGGGCGAAGGCGGTGGGCGCGACGTACGGCAGCGTGGAGGCCCAGGAGCCGTCACTGACAAAGAAGGCGGCGCCACCCAGCGAGCAGATGCCTCGCACCAGTGCCAGGTTTGTGATCACGACCAGCGCGAGGAGCCCGCAGCGCACGTTGTTGCGGAGCGTTTCGGGGTCTTCGATCCGAATGTAGATGAGCGAGGCGAGCAGCATCGCGAGCACCAGCAGAACGCGCCGGTACAACGTGAGCCCCTCGTGAAACTCGGTGTCGCCATGACTGAGCAGGTACCGCCGGTACGCCGAGTAGATCTCATACTGCTCGGTCGTCACGCGGTCACCGGGCTCGATGATGGTCTGGCCGGCCTGGACGTTCACCATGACGGGCTTGACCGATCTGACGGCTGCGGTCTGCCGCTCCTGCGTCGCGACGCGATCAAAGACGATGTTGGGGGTGAGTCCGAAGCGGAACACGCGGAAGACCGCCTGTGCCGCGGCGCGGGGAACGTTGTCGGCCGCGAGACTTACGCGCAACACGGTGAGGGCGTCCTCCATCGACTGCACCGGCCGCTGGCCGATGGAGCCGTCAGGCCGCAGGATCTGGAATATGATCGCACTCCCGGGCACGACGCCGCCAAGAGCGGAGTCGACGATTCCCTCGGCGTAGATGTCGCGCAGGGTGGCGAGGCCGTTGTCGAACACGGCAGCCCGCGTCTTCTCGTCCATCGCCATCATCGCGGCGACGTCGTCCGGCGTGGCGTGGTAGTTTCCACGGGCGTTGAAAGCGTCGGCAATCGAGCCGAGTTCCGCGCGGCGCGTCACCGAGGCGGCTTCACCTGGATTCGCCGCCTGGAATACGGCGAGGTCAGCCAGCAGCGCGCGGGCGGCGGTCTCGAAGCGGCGGAGCGGTTCGGTGTCGATGCGATAGACCGGGGGGACGCGGTCGGCGAACTGGGCCTGGGCGGCCCGGGTCTTTTCCGCGCTTTCGAACGAGAAGCTCGCATTGGCGGTGACGCGGGTCGTGGCAACCTGGTTTGGCAACACCGGCACGTTCAACGTGCTCACGCCGGCGGAGCTGAGGACAACGATGGCTGTGACGGTGACGAGAAAGATGAGTGCGGCGATCAGGCGGCTGCGCTCGAGAAAATCGCTCCACACGGCGGGGGCAACCGGCACGGGCCGTCCGCTGCGGCGGGCGTTCAGGCCTCCGAGGAGGAGTTTGAGCTGGTTGCGGACGGACATCAGAAGGTGGCGGAAGGCGAGGGCAGGGCGTTGCGACGCGTGGTCATTGCTTCTCCTCGCCGTCCGGCGCTTCGTCCGGATTACGATAGGCCTCGTACGCGTCGATGATCCTCTGGACAAGCGGGTGCCGAACGACATCCGCGCCGCTGAAGGTGTGGAAATCGATGCCCGCGATATCGGACAGGATATGCCGGACCTCGATGAGACCGCTCTGCTTCGAGCGGGGCAGGTCGACCTGGGTGACGTCGCCCGTGACCACCATACGTGACTCCTCGCCCAGGCGCGTGAGGAACATCATCATCTGCTCGGAGGTGGTGTTCTGGGCCTCGTCGAGGATAACGAAAGCGCGTGAGAGCGTGCGGCCCCGCATGTAGGCGAGGGGGGCAATCTCGATCACGCCCTTTTCGGTAAGGCGGGCGACGTCCTCGGCGTCCAGCATGTCATGGAGCGCGTCGTACAGCGGCCGCAGATACGGGAGGATCTTCTCGCGGAGATCGCCCGGCAGAAAGCCGAGCGCCTCGCCCGCCTCGACCGCCGGCCGGGTGAGTACGATGCGCTCGACCTGATTCTTGAGGAGGGCGTTAACGGCGACCGCCATCGCAAGGTAGGTCTTGCCCGTGCCCGCGGGGCCGACACCGAACACCACCGGGTGGGCGAGCATCGACTGCAGGTAGAGTTTCTGGCCGAGCGTCTTCGGAACGATCGTCTTCCGGTTCGTCGTGATGACGAGAGGCTGGTCGAGGAGCGTCTGGAGCTGGGGGCCCTCGCCCCGGGCGAACGCGTCGGTGATGCGGTGGAAGTCGGGGGTGCGAATGCCCATG
Organism: bacterium; assembly: GCA_021779435.1. The sequence continues at coordinate 2,156 of JAJYAR010000056.1, read as the reverse complement.
CCCTGCGTGCGCGCCTGGTCGAGGAACGCGAAGAGGGCTTCGGCAACGGCGACCTGCTCGGCCGTGCCGTCGATCTTCAGCCAGTCCTCCCGGGTGGTCAGCCTGGCGCCCAGGGCGTGTTCCGCATGGGTGAGGTTTTCCTCACGGCCGGCGAACAGTGAGCCAAGGTGCCGGGGACTCGGGAAATGAAGTGTCTTCGATGGCATGGCGGTGCGGCGGGCGACGGCGCGGCTTATTGAGAGCCGACGAGCGTGGTGCAGGCCGCAGACAGTTTTTCCCAAGTGGCCTCGAGAGATTGCGGGAGAATGCGCGTTTGGGCCAGGACTGGCATGAAATTGTTGTCCCCGTTCCAGCGGGGAACGACGTGGCCGTGAATATGCGGGATGCTGCCGCCGGCAACCTCGATGCCGAGATTGAACCCGATGTTGAAGCCGTCGGGTTTCAAGGCCTTTGCCAGCAGTGCCTGCCCGAAAATTATCTCCTCGAACAAGTCGGCCCGCTCGGCGGTGTTGAGCGCCTGGAGCGAGTCGACCTCGCGGAACGGCACGGCCAGAAGGTGCCCCGGATTGTAGGGGAAGCGGTTGAGGACCAGGTACGAAAGCTTCGAGCGATGAACGATCAGCGCAGCACGATCGTCACCGAGCGCAGGCAGCTCGGTGAACGGCTTCTTCATCGCCGGCGGGTACCGCGGCGCTTCGATGTATTCCATACGCCAGTAGGCGTGCAGCTGCTGCATGTCGGAAAGTTCTGAAAAAAGAACAAACACGAAAGCCCCCCGGGCCGGGAATGTCAAAACCCGGATGGCCGGGAGAAACGGGCGAGGAGGGAGCCGAGAAGCAATATGGGGGGCCGGAGAGCAGAGTGCCTGAGGTTAAGACGTAAGCCAATAAACAGTAGATGCTTATGATTGAAGCCGAGAGAACGGTGTCCTCAGGCGCGCAAGGGGAGAGACATGATGCGGCCTATCGCAAGCTACTGATCAGCCGTGCGATAAATAGGTATGGCCGCGCTGCCGTGTCCGCCGACGGAGGGGACAGACGGGTCTGCCGGGCGGATCGCAAATGAATTTGCTCCTACAGAGGCAGGCCGGCGGCTCGTAAGAGCCTTCCGGTTCTAACCTTGCTCTGTCGTCCCGCTCTTCAGCATCTCCAGCGCGGCGGCGAGGGCCGGGAGTTTTCCATCACCGACGGCGTCCTCGATCCGGCGAAGCTGTTGTTTCACGGCGGGTGCCTCGTAGAATCGGGACCGAAGACCCTCGCCGATCAAGGCATGCATCCACTCGATTGCCTGCACCCGGCGGCGCATGCTGAGCGCGCCCATCGATTGGACATGTTCGAAAAAGTCAGTGGTCGTCTGCCACACGTCCAGCACGCCATCCCCCGTCAGGGCGGAGGCCAGCAGAGCGGGCGTTTCCCAACCTTCGGTGGTGCGGTGCAGATAATGAAGGACGCGTTTCATCTCAGCCTGGGTGGCCATCGCGCGGGGACGGTTCTCGCCATCGGCCTTGTTGATGACCAGTGCATCGGCGAGTTCGATGATGCCCTTCTTGATGCCCTGAACCTCATCGCCGGCGCCTGCGATCATGAGGACGAGGAAGAAGTCCACCATGGAACGGACGGTGACCTCGTTCTGGCCAACGCCCACGGTCTCGACGATGACGACATCGAAGCCCGCGGCTTCGCATACGAGGATGGCTTCACGGGTCTTGCGCGCGACCCCGCCGAGAGAGCCGCCGGAAGGGGATGGACGGATGAAGGCGTTCGCCTGCTGGCTGAGCTTCTCCATCCGGACCTTGTCGCCAAGGATGCTGCCCCCGGTGACGGTGCTGGAAGGGTCGATGGCGAGGACGGCGACTTTGTGGCCGAGCCCCGTGAGGTGACAGCCGAAGGCCTCGATGAAGGTGCTCTTGCCGGCCCCCGGGATGCCGGTGATCCCGATCCTACGCGACTTGCCCGTGCTGGGGAGCAGCTTTGCGAGCAACTGCTGGGCCTGCTCCTGATGGGCCTGGGCGTTGCTCTCGATCAACGTGATGGCCCGCCCAAGAACGGTCCGGTTCCCGGCGAGCACGCCGTCCGCGTAATCGTTCACGCTGAGCTGGGCGCGTTTCGGCCCGGTGCCGGCCCGCGCGGTCGCGACGGGCGTCGCGCCCTGCATGA
>JAJYAR010000526.1 GCA_021779435.1 bacterium | reverse complement strand
GCTGCCCGCGGGCGGCCCTTATCGCATCCAAATTTCCGACGGCACCACGGAGCGCACGATCCACGACGTACTGGTCGGCGAAGTCTGGGTCGCGTCGGGTCAGTCGAACATGGAACGGGCCCTCAATGACTCGGCGGGCGCTGCCACCACCATCGCCACCGAAACCACGCCAGAAATCCGGGAGTTCAAGGTGACGCGCACGACCGCGCTCGAGCCACGCCGCGAGGTGGGCGGCCAGTGGACCGTATGCTCTCCCGCCACCGCGGGAAGCTTCTCGGCCGTCGCCACCTACTTCGCGCTCGAGCTGCACCGCCGCCTTCACGTGCCCGTGGGCATCGTGAACTCCACCTGGGGCGGCACCCGAATCCAGGCGTGGGCGAGTGTGCCCGCGCAGCGCGCCGTGTCCGACGTGGACGGCGAACTCGCCCACATCGCGGCGCTCGCTCCCGAGATGCCGAAGCTCAAGGCCGCCTACGACACCAAGCTCAGGGCATGGGAACACCAGAATCTCGCAACCGACACGGGTATCGCGCCTGAGGCCACCGGCTGGGCGAATCCAGCCACGAGCGACGCAACCTGGAAGACACTCCCGCTCCCTGCCTATTGGCAACGCCACGGGCTGAAGTTCAACGGCGCCGTCTGGTTTCGCACTCACGTCGCGATCCCGGCCGCCTGGGCGGGCCGCGACCTCGACCTGAACCTGGGGCCGATCGACGATTTCGACACGACCTACTTCAACGGCGTCGAAGTCGGACACATGGGTGCCGAACATGACGACGCCTACCAGATCCCGCGCCACTACGTCATCCCGGCCCGACTGGTAAAGGCGGGCGAGGCGACGATCGCGGTGCGCGTCTTCGACCGCGGCGGCGACGGCGGCTTTGGCGGGACGGAGTCCTCCATGAGCTTGTCCCCTGTCGGCGAGAAAGGCCCCTCCATCCCCCTCGCGGGCGCATGGCGTTATCGGGTCGAGCGCCCGATTCCCCTCGTCGTCGCGGACTGGTCTAAATATCCGCTTCCTGATTACCCAATGCCCCAGGATCATCCCGGCGCGCTCTTCAACGGCATGATCGCTCCGCTCATCCCCTACGGCATCCGGGGCGTCATCTGGTATCAGGGAGAAAACAACACGGACGCCCCCCGCCACTATCACGCCCTGTTCACCGCCATGATCCGCGACTGGCGCACGCGCTGGGGCCAGGGCCAGTTTCCCTTCGATTTCGTGCAGCTCGCCAACTACAAGGGCGGTCCGGGCTGGCCGCTCATTCGCGAGCAGCAGGCCATGACCCTCGCCGAACCGGAGACCGGGATGGCCGTCATCATCGACATCGGGGATCCGGACAACATTCATCCGGCCGACAAGCGCGACGTGGGGCACCGCCTCGCCCTCCTCGCCCGTTCGCAGGTCTACGGCGAACCCGGAATCGTCACCTCCGGGCCAACCCTCGAGCGCGTGGAAATCGTGGGCAATTGCGTGAAGATTCACTGGGCCCACGCGGACGGACTCAGGACGCGCACCGGCGCCTCCCAGGTGCTGGGCATTCAGCTCGCCGGCACCGATGGTCGCTTCGTTACCGCCACCGCCAAGATCACCGGAACCGACTCCGTCGTCGCCGTCTCCCCGGACGTGCCAGCGCCCGTCGCCGTTCGTTACGACTTCGCCGACAACCCGGACGGAAACCTCGAAAACGCAGCCGGGCTTCCCGCCGCCCCGTTCCGCACGGACATTCTTGCGACATCACAGCCATGACGTACCCGCGCATTGCCGTTCGCGTCAGACCCGGCCTCCTGCTGCTCCTGATGTTGGTGTGCGTGGGCCGGATCGTCGCTGCGGCTGCGGTGCCTCTCCGCCAGGTCGAGAACTTCAACCGCGGCTGGCATTTTGCGCTGGGCGATCATCCGGGAGCCAAGGCTCCCGGTTACGATGACTCCGGCTGGCAACGTGTCGGTCTGCCCCATTCGTTCAGCATCCCCTCCTTTGCCGCCGGCAATTCGTTTTATGTCGGTTACGGATGGTACCGGAAGCAATTCACGATTCCTGACAGCTGGACCGGGAAACGGCTGTTCCTCGATTTTGACGGAGCGTTCCAGGATGCGAAGATCTTCGTCAACGGACGCGAAGTCGGACGACATCAGGGCGGCTATACGGGATTTGAAATCGAGATCACCGATGCCGCCCACGTGGGCCGGAACCTCGTCGCCGTCCGCCTCAACAACCGCTGGAACCCCCAGCTCGCCCCACGCGCCGGGGAGCACGAGTTCCGGGGCGGGTTGTACCGGGACGTCTGGCTGGTCGCCACCAATCCACTACACGTGACCTGGTACGGCACTTTCGTCACCACCCCAACCGTGTCAGCCAATTCAGGCACGGTGAATGTGAAGACCGAGGTCATCAACCAGTCGCCCGTCCGCAAGGTCTGCACCGTCCAAACGCGGGTGGTCGATCCTTCGGGACGGACCCTTGAGACGATGTCCTCGATGTGCAGCCTCCTCCCCGGCCAGACC
>JAJYAR010000055.1:9785-10666 GCA_021779435.1 bacterium | reverse complement strand
GAGGCGGTGGCGGCGGTCGGCCTTCCCGTCCTGTCATTCCATCCGAACAGCGATGCCGGTTCCGCTGCAGCGGGCCGGGCGGTGGCGGATTTTGCAAGGGAGTTCCCGACGGTGCCGCTATGGCGGATCAACAACCTGGAAGGCCGGTTGTTCTTGCGCCTGCTGCAGCAGAGCCGCTGCCTGGTGGGCAATTCCAGTGTCGGCATTCGCGAATGCGCCTATCTCGGCACCCCGGTCGTCAACCTCGGCGACCGGCAGCATGGGCGCGAGCGTGCCCGCAACGTCGTGGACTGCGGCTGGGAACGCGAAGCCATCACCCAGGCGGTGCGTCGGCAGGTCCACCAAACCTATGGCAGCAGCGATCTGTACGGCGCAGGGTTCTCTGGGGACCGGATTGCCGAGGTCATCGCCCGCCTTCCGCCTCCCCGCACCAAACGCTACTACCGCGATCCCCGCGGCAACCGCGAGCGCCGATCGATCGGACCATGGGGCGGCAGCGCGATTCCGCCGCTTGCTCCGGGCATTTCTTCCTGTTCCGCCTCCCTGCCGCCGATCGCCGGGGAACTGGTCCACTTTTTTTGACGTTGCGGATTGCTGTAACCTTTCGCACCACGAAAAAGCCATCGTGCGAGAGGTTGCAATGCCTGTTTCTTCCCGACTCCTGTCTGCGTCCCGGTTCGGCGCGGTGCTGCTGGCGCTGACGGCGCTGGCCCCCGGCGCCTTTGCGGCAACGAACGCCTCCGGCGCGTCGGGGGCCGCGCCTTCGGCGCCGGCGGATTCCGGCGCCGTGCAGACGGTCCGGGGGATGCCTCCGGTCGTGAATCCGAATAATCTCTACAGCGAGACCGCCGCCGGGCACTTGCGCGCGGCGGTGCGCAAGG
>JAJYAR010000055.1:0-9775 GCA_021779435.1 bacterium | reverse complement strand
CTTCCCCGGGTGTACGTCCCCAACATCCGCTCCGACGACGTGTACGGGATCGATCCGGCCACGATGGAGGTGGTCGACCGGTTCAAGGTCGGGCTGTCGCCGCAGCACATCGTGCCATCCTACGACTTGCGCACGCTGTGGGTCGCCAACAACGCGGAAGGCACCAACGGCGGCAGCCTGACGCCGATCGATCCGCGCACGGGAAAGCCCGGAAAGGCCATCGCGGTCGACGATCCCTACAACATCTATTTCACCCCCGACGGCGCATCGGCCATCATCGTTGCCGAAGCGCACCGCCGGCTCGACTTTCGCGATCCCCGCACGCTTGCCCTGCAATATTCCATCGCAGCGCCGAAATGTGACGGGATCAACCACGCGGACTTCTCGATCGACGGCCGCTATGCGATCTTCACCTGCGAATTCAACGGCAGCGTCGTCAAGATCGACCTGGTCCACAAGAAGGTGGCAGGCTATCTGGTCCTGACGATGCCGCGGACCCGGTTCCGGGAAATCCCCGGCGCCCATACGCTCGACCGTACCGCGATGGAGCCGTTCACCGGACGGCATGGCATGCCGCAGGACATCCGGATCGCGCCCGACGGCAAGCGCTTCTACGTTGCCGACATGGATGCCGACGGGGTGCACGTTCTCGACGGCGATGCATTCCGCGAAGTCGGCTTCATCCGGACCGGACTCGGCACCCATGGCCTCTATCCGAGCCGGAACGGTCGGTTCCTGTACGTGACCAATCGTGGGTCCCATCGCATTCACGGGCCCCGTCATGGGGCGGGCGGCGTGACGGTGATCGATTTCGCCTCGCAGAAGATCGTGGCGCAGTGGCCGATTCCCGGCGGCGGCAGCCCCGACATGGGCAACGTCAGCGCCGACGGAACCGCTCTTTGGCTGTCCGGGCGCTTCGATGACGTCGTCTACCGTTTCGACACCGCGACCGGCGCCGTCCGACAGATCCGCGTCGGGATGGAGCCGCACGGCCTGACGGTCTGGCCCCAGCCCGGACGGTATTGCCTCGGCCACACCGGCAATCTGCGTTAGGAGTGGTCCACCCCGGGCCCCTGCGCGCGGGGGCGGCCGGGCGGCGATCCATTGCGGAAATAGCGTGGCGATCGTTGCTCAAATCCCCTTTTCCCGGCAGGCCCGGATTCGCAAGATCAACCCATACGGCCCGGCATTTTGGTAGCCTGCCCCGCAACATTCATTCGCTGATTCGATTCATGTTCACCGACGTCCGCTTGATCGCGGATGCGCCACCCGACGCGGAACGCCTTGCCGCCCGCGCCCTTGCTCTTCTCAAAGACCTGCAGACCGGTCCCGGTCCGGTTCCCTACACCCTCGCGTACGTCCATCTGGCCGGCCTCAATGGCGAGGTCAGCGGCGCATTGCAGCCGTTGGTGGAGCAGGGGGCGGCGGTTCCGGAAAAGATCTGGCGGGATCTCTACGACCACCACATCCTGGGCAGCGGTGGATCGATGTCCGACAGCATGTCGGATACGCTGCAAAGGATACTGGCCTCGGTGTCCGCCAACATTTCCGAGGCGCGCCGGTCCACCGACGATTTCAGCGCCGAGGTGCGGCGGGCCGTGGCGGAAATCGACGCCACGCCCGGCCGACCTCCCGATGTGCTGCTGGCCGCGGCCAAGCGGCTTCTGACCGCGGCCGAATCGACCTGTGCGCGGACTGGGGCGCTGCAGGCCCGGCTCGAAGCGGCGATGGCCGATGCCGAGCAGTTGCGGGCCGAACTGGAGGAACAACGTCGTGCCGCGATGGTCGATCCGCTGACCGGATTGCTCAATCGGCGCGGCATGGACGCCGAGTTCGATGCGCTGCTGCAGGTCGGTGCCACCACGGGGTTTTCGGTGTTGATGGTCGACATCGATCGTTTCAAGGCGATCAACGACAGTTTTGGCCATTCCGTCGGGGATGCGCTGATCCGCAACGTTGCGCAAGCCATCCGCGCCTGCATCCGCAAGACCGATCACGCGGTGCGCTATGGCGGCGAAGAGTTCCTCGTGATCCTGCCGGAGACGACGGGCAAGCGGGCCATGATCGTGGCCGAGGCGATCCGGACGAAGGTCGCCTCGCTGCGCCTGGTGCGTCGCACCGACAACCTGCAGCTCCCGGCGATCACGGTGTCGATCGGCGTCGCGAGTTCGTATTCCGGCGATGATGCGGATGCGATCGTCAATCGCGCCGACCGCGCCATGTATCAGTCCAAACAGGAAGGACGCAATCAGGTGACCTGCGCATAGCGGGGATGCCGAAGGGCGCTGACGGCAGGAAATTCGACCGGAGAAATTATGCGAAGGCGCGTGCCGGTTGCCGAATTGAAGGTCGGCATGTTCATCGACGAGTTGTGCGCCTCCTGGATGGAACATCCGTTCTGGCGTTCGCGATTCCCGATCAAGAACGACGACGTCCTTCGCCGCATCGTTGACAGCGGAATCCGGGAGGCGTGGATCGACACCGAACTCGGTGCCGACGTCGATCCACCCATCCCTGCGACGAGCGTCGAAGAGGCGGAGGCCGAGGTGGATCTGCAACTCGGAAGCGTGTCCCGCGATGCACCCGTGCGGCGCAAGGCCCGTACGTCCCTGACCGAGGAACTGTCCGAGGCGCGGGCGATCCTGCATCGCGCCAAGCCGGCGCTGGTTTCCATGTTCACCGAGGCCCGGATGGGCCGCGCGATCGACACTGGCGCCGTCGATGCCCTGGTCGACGAGATTTCGGCGTCGGTGTCGCGGAACGCCAGTGCGCTGATCAGCCTGTCCCGGCTCCGCCACGCCGACGACTACACCTACATGCATTCGGCGGCCGTGTGCGCGATGATGATCGCGCTGGCCCGCCAGACCGGAGCCGATGAACGCTCCGTGCGGGAGGCGGGGCTCGCCGGCATGATGCATGACCTGGGCAAGGCCCGGGTTCCGCTGGAGATCCTCAACAAGCCGGGTGCGCTGACCGATGCCGAATTTGCGCAGATGAAGGCGCATCCGCGCTTCGGCCACGACATGCTGGTTGCGCTGGGCGGCATCGAACCCCCGGTGCTCGACGCCTGCCTGCATCACCACGAGAAGATCGACGGCACCGGCTATCCCGACGGGCTCGCCGGTGATGGCATCAGCCTCATCGCCCGCATGGCGGCGGTATGCGACGTCTATGACGCGATCACCTCCAATCGCCCCTACAAGGCCGGTTGGTCGCCCGCCGAGTCGATCCGCAGGATGGCCGAATGGCAGAAGGGTCACTTCGACCCCAACGTGTTCCGCGCGTTCGTCAAGACGGTCGGAATCTATCCGATCGGATCGATCGTCCGCCTTGCCTGCACCCGCCTCGCGGTCGTCGTCGACATCGGCGCGCGGCCCTTGTTGCGCCCGCTGGTCAAGGCCTTCTATTCCACGCACCACAAGATCCAGATCGAACCCGAAGCGATCGATCTCGCCGCACCGGGGTGCACGAACAAGATCGTCGGCATCGAGGACGCCAAGGACTGGGGGCTTGCCCATACCGACGACCTCTGGGCCGGCCTCGAACGGTAACTTTCGCGCCGCCTTCGGCCCCGCCGGCGCCCGGATTTGCGGGATCGTGCGGCAGCCGCGCGCCGTCAACGAATCGGACGGTTTCGCTTGAATCCGGCACGCGCGGCGGCGCATGATCGGGCGGCCAGGTTTCCGGATCCGGGGAGGCCGTCATGATGAAAGCCACGACGTGGGACGCCGCGGGCGGCCCGGGGCCGGATGCGGAGCCGGCGCTGCGCATTCTCTGCCGCCTGTTTGCGGGCATGGAAAGACCGCCGGCCCTGCGCCTGTGGGACGGCAGGACGCTCGCGCTGTCGCAGCATTCCGAGTGCACCCTGGTTCTGCGCGACCCCGGGATCCTGCGCAGCCTGGCGGCCGCGCGCGACGCGCTGCCGCTTGCCGACGCGTATTTCCGCGGCGTCCTCGACGTGGAAGGCGATCTGTACGACGCCCTGCGCCTCAAGCGCCACCTCGAATCGGTTTCGCTGACGGCGCGGGAAAGGCTGTCCCTGTTGCGTGATGTCTTGCTGTTGTTCCGCTCGCACAAGCGAAGCCGGACGCACGGCGAGCCCCTGCCGGGATTCCGTACCCGCGTCGCGAACGGCTTCTCCCATCGCCATTCGCGCAACACCGACCATGCGGCAATCCGCTTCCACTACGACCTGTCGAACGACTTCTACGGCCTGTGGCTCGATGACGAACGCGTATATTCCTGCGCCTACTTCGAGCGTCCGGACGATTCCCTGGAAACCGCGCAGCGGCAGAAGCTCGATCACATCTGCCGCAAGCTGCGACTGAAGCCCGGCGAGCGATTTCTCGATATCGGCTGCGGTTGGGGCGCGCTGGTGCGTTGGGCGGCCCGGGAATACGGCGTGCAGGCCCATGGGGTCACGTTGAGCAAACGGCAGTTCGACTATGCCGTTTCACGGATCCGTGCCGAGGGGTTGCAAGACCGCGCGACCATCTCGCTCTGCGATTATCGCGATCTGCCGGAGCGCCCGGCATACGACAAGGTCGCGAGCATCGGCATGTTCGAGCATGTCGGGCTGGCCAACCTGCCCGGGTATTACGCCGCCGTGCGCCGTGTCCTGCATCCCCGCGGGCTGTTCCTCAACCATGGAATCACGCACGACACGGAGGGATGGCAACCCGAAACCACCACGCGCTTCGTCAATCGCTACGTGTTTCCCGACGGCGAGCTCGATCTCCTCAGCAACATCCAGCGGGGCATGGAACGCGCCGGCTTCGAAATCCACGATGTCGAAGGGCTGCGCCCCCACTATGCCCATACGCTGCGGCATTGGGTGCGGCGCCTGGAGGCCCATCGGAACGAGGCGACGGAACTCGTCGGCGAGGCGGCGTTCCGGGTCTGGCGCCTCTACATGGCCGCGTGCGCCATGTTGTTCGACGTCGGCGAGATCGGCGTCTACCAGATCCTCGCATCCACCCGCGGAAGCGGCGAAGACGAGGGCCGATGGCCGGTGCCGTGGACCCGGTCCGATCTGTACCGCGAGGAGGGGCGTACGGTGGTGGTCGGTCGCCGTTGAGCGACATCAAAAGGCCGGCTTTTCATCGTTATGTCCCCGCGCCGAAAATCCGATAACCGTCGTACAGGACGGGGCGTATCACATCGTGTCGTGTATGGTGTTGCCCAGCCATCCCAGTCGACTGTTCACGGTAGCCGATGTATTCCTGCCATTCCCTCGATCCCGCGCCGGGTCAGGTCAATTCCGATTCCCGGTGCTCCGGGTCCGAGGCCGCGCCGTCGGACACACACGATCCCTTGCTGCGCAACGCCAGCGACGGCATCCATATCCTCGATCGCCACGGCAACGTGATCGAAGCGAGCGATTCGTTTTGCCGGATGCTGGGGTATTCGCGCGAGGAAGTCATCGGCATGAACGTCCTGCAATGGGAGGCGCACTTCACCGATCAAACGGAGATCATCGAGGCCATCGCCGATCAACTGGCGGCCCAATCGCGTTCCCAGTTCCAGACCAGGCACCGCCGCAAGGACGGCAGCGTTTTCGATGCGGAGGTTTCGGGCTGCCCGGTGCAGTTCGGCGGCGATCTCGTTCTCTTCAACTCCTCCCGGGACATCACCGAGCGGCTCCGGGTCACCGCCGCGCTGGAGGAAAGCCACGCCAAGCTCGATGGACTGTTCCGCCTGTCCCGGATGGGCATCGCGCTCACGGATCTCCAGGGCCGCTGCATCGAGTTCAACGACGCGTTCTGTGCGATCTGCGGATGTGCGCCGGGCCGGCCGGAAGCATTCGATTGCTCGGCACTGATGCCCGGCGACGCGGCGGCGCAGCCGACGAGCCGGCTCGAAGCGCTGCAGGCCCAGGGATATTGCGGCCCCTATGAAAGGGAACTGGTCCGCCAGGACGGATCACGGGCCGTTTTGCGGATCAACGGCGTGCTGATCCGGCGACCCGGCGGCGACGGCCTCGTCTGGTGGATGGTCGAGGATGTTTCGGAATCCAAGCGCGTCCAGCGCGAAATGGAACTGATGCAGTTCATCACCGACCATCTCGCCGAGGGGGTCAGCCTGTCCGACGAGCGGGGCCGGTTGCTGTATGTGAACAAGGCGTTCGCCGACTCCCTGGGATATGCGGAGGATGTGGTGCTGTCGATGCGCATCGGCGACTTCGATCCCAACTATCGCGAGGAGAGCTGGCCGCGTCATTGGGAGGATCTGAAGCGAAAGGGATCGTTGACGTTTGAAACCAACCACCGCACTCGCGGCGGCGAGATCATCCCGGTGGAGGTCGCCGCCAACTACATTCGATACGGTGGCCAGGAGTACAACTGCGCCTATGTCCGATACATCGCCACGCGCAAGACCCTGGAAAGGGAGGTCCGGATCGCGGCCACTGCCTTCGAGTCCCAGGTGGGCATGCTGATCACGGACGAGAATGCCAACATCCTGCGGGTGAACGGCGCGTTCACCCGGATCACCGGGTATTCGGCGGCCGAGGTGATCGGCAGGAATCCGCGGATTCTCCATTCCGGGCGCCAGAGCCCGGATTTCTACAAGGCGCTGTGGCAGGGCGTCGAGGATTCCGGGTATTGGTCGGGGGAGCTGTGGAATCGCAGGAAGAACGGCGAGCTCTTTGCCGAACACCTGACGATCACGGCGGTGAAAGACGGCGATGGGCTGGTGACGAATTACGTCGGCTCCTTGTCCGACATCACGCTGGCCAAAAGGACGGAGGAGGAGATCCAGCGCTTGGTGCTGTACGATCCGCTGACCAACCTGCCGAACCGGCGCATGCTGATGGATCGCCTGCAGGTTGCGCTCGCTGCCGCCGCTCGAACCGGGAGTGCCGGGGCGCTGCTGTTCATCGATCTCGACAACTTCAAAATCGTCAACGACACCCGCGGCCACGCGGTCGGCGACTGGCTGCTGCAGCAGGTCGGAAACCGCCTGGCGTCGGAAGTGCGCGAGGATGACACCGTGGCGCGTCTCGGCGGCGACGAGTTCGTCGTGATGCTGCAAAACCTCGGCGCAACACAGGCCGATGCATCGGAACGCGCGGCCGCGGTGGCGGAAAAGATCATCGAATCTCTGGCGGAGCCGCTCGTGTTGGCGGAGTCGCGGTTCCTGTGCACGCCGTCGATCGGCGTCACGCTGTTTCAAGACGGCAGGACGCCGCCCGAGGAATTGCTCAAACAGGCCGACATCGCCATGTACGAGGCGAAAAAGGCCGGACGCAATACGCGGAAGTTTTACGATCAGAAGGTTCAGGAAGCGATCACCGCCCGGGTGACGCTCGAGGCGGAGTTGCGGCGGGCGATCGAGGCGAACGAGTTCGCACTGCACTATCAAGTCAAGGTCGATCGCCGCGGCCAGCCGGTGGGCGCCGAGGCGCTGATCCGGTGGTGCCATCCGGTGCGGGGCATCGTATCCCCGGCCCAGTTCATTCCGCTGCTCGAGGAAACCGGCCTGATCATTCCTGCGGGATTGTGGATTCTCGACACGGCCTGTCGCCAGTTGAAATGCTGGGAGGCGGGGAACGAGACGCGCGATTTCGTGCTGGCGATCAATGTCAGCGCCAAGCAGTTCCATCAGCCGGATTTCGTCGATCAGGTTCGCAAGGCCGTGGCGCGGCACGCAATCGATCCGCAGCGCCTCGAACTGGAGATCACGGAGAGCGTCCTGCTGGACGACACCGAAGCGGTCATTGCCGCAATGCAGGCGCTTCGGCAATACGGCGTCCGTCTCGCGCTTGACGACTTCGGCACCGGGTATTCGTCGCTCAACTATCTGCGCAAGCTGCCGCTGAACGTCATGAAGATCGACCAGTCCTTCGTACAGGAACTGGGTCCCGACACGAGCGAGGGCGCGATCGTCCAGGCCATCATTGCGATGGCGAAGATCCTCGATCTGGTGGTGGTCGCCGAAGGGGTCGAAACCCGCTCGCAGAAGCAATGTCTCGACGATTGGGGTTGCGCACGCTACCAGGGGTATCTGTTCGGCAGGCCGATGCCGATCGAACAATTCGAGGCGAGTCTGCGCGGACGGTCCTTGGCCCCGAGCTGATGCGCGCGACCGCCGGCGCAGCCTGCGATCCGCCGGGCGATGCGGGTCGCGGCTGGATTCACTCTGGCCGTCGGGACGCCGAATGGTCGCCGGTTTCGGTGGTGAAGGCCTTGCGCATTGCCTCGCAATCGGCGCGCCAAAGCACCCTGGCCAGCGGCAGGTCGCTGTGGGCGAGCGGGGAGGCGCGTAGTGCCCGCCCCAGTTGCCCGAGTGCGGCGTTGAGTTGCCACTGTTCGGCGCTGACGCCGAACAGGAGTTCGGCCAGTCGGGCCAGACGTTCCGCGAACTCGGCGCTGTAGGGCGCGCGGAGGGTCGTCTGCCGTCCCATCGCGCGGAACGCGCCGATCCATCCGATGTTGTGCGTCAGGCCTGCGAGGTAGGCGTCGAATCGGTCGACTTCCTCGGCCGGCGCCCGCTCATAGCACAGGAGGCATTTTTCCTCGGAAAGCCGCCATAGCGTCGGGGCCGCGCGCGCAAGCAGCGGGGCGCGTCCGGCATCGAACAGGGGGCGGGCCAGGCTGGCGCCGACGACGCGCAGCAATCCCGCGATGCCCAGGCGCACCACGGCCTGATCCAGGCCCCGGACCGGGTCGCCATGCCGCATGCCTGCCGAATTGGCCAGACGCACGACTTCGACCACCATCGTGCCATCGACGCGGATCAGGTCTGCGGCCTCGCGCAACGACGGATCGGTGCCGTGCAGACAGGCAAGGAGGCGCGGCAGCATGTTCGGCGGTCGCGGCACCCACGCGGCAAGCGACTCGCCCGAGTCGAGCAGCGCCTCGATCCGGTGCAGAACTCCGATCTCGCCCGGAAACAGCTCCTTGTCGGCCTCGCAGCGGCATCCGGTCAAGTGCTCGAACAGGGTAATCGCGTCGGGGGCGGTCAAAACATCGGGCTCGTCACCCGGACCCGATGCGGCGGCGGGCGTCGCCGTCGCGCCGGCGGGGTCGACGGCGGATGCGGTGCCGGTTTCCGGCCGGCGGCGCCATCGCGGCGGCCACCAATGGAACGGGAGCTTCGGGTTTTTCCGGTCCGACATCGGGAACGTTCGCCAAGACTGGTGTTCGGAATCGATCGGTGCAATCTTGACAGATTCGGCGCAAATTCTGCTGGCCACTAAAATCGGCGCGTCAATCCGGATTGATCTTCAACAGGAAGGAGGAGTTGCAAATGACGAAGGCACAGGTTGCGCAGAAGTCCCCGTATGCGGTTGAGGTCGAAGCGGGCAAGAGCTATTGGTGGTGCGCGTGCGGCAGGAGCAAGAACCAGCCCTTCTGCGACGGCTCGCACAAGGGGACCGAATTCACGCCGCAGGAGTACACGGCGGCCGAGAGCAAGACGGTGTATTTCTGCGGCTGCAAGCAGAGCAGGAACGGCGTCTTGTGCGACGGCACGCACCAGTCGCTTTGACGGCTTGCGGCATGGCGGCAGGAGCGCGTGCCGGTCGGCAGCGGGCGCGGAACGAGGCCGGATTCCGCGCTCGACCCTCAGCCGAATAGCTTCCTGGCGATTTCGGCGACGTGTTGCCCCTGGTAGCGCGCCACGGCCAGTTCGTTCGCGCTGGGCGTGCGGGTGCCGTCCGCCCTGCTCAACGTCGTCGCGCCGTACGGCGTTCCCCCGGTGATTTCATCCATGTTGCTCAGTTGCGGGCAGGCGTACGGCACCCCGACGATGATCATGCCGTGATGAAACAGCG
>JAJYAR010000525.1 GCA_021779435.1 bacterium | reverse complement strand
GCGGAGATCGAGCGCGTCGCGATTCAAGGGGTGGCGATGGAAAAAGCCGTGGAGTGGCACAAGACGCATGAGGCCATCCGGCGCGAAGCGTGGCAGGAGGCAGAAAAGACCATCGCGATGGTCCGGCAGGCGCGCAAGGAATGGGAGGCGAAAGGCCGGATTCCTGGTTGGGAGGGCATGGCGCGAATGCTCGAGCTGGCGTTCAAGCTGAAACAAATCGCCTCCGGGATGCCGACCGAGATCAAGGAGATCAACACCAACATTACCGGCACGATTGACGTGGATTGGGAAATCGCCATTCGCAAAGCGTATCCAGCGGTGGAAACCAGCCCGACGGTGGAAAAAATCGTGGACGCCGAAATCGTCCCCGCGAAGGAGGAGAAAGTATGAACGAACGAGACGTGTTTGTGAGCGCCGCCGTGGCGGCGGGTTGTCCCGAAGATCAGGTTCGCCGGTTTGTCGCCGCGCGCACCTGGCTACAGGCGCGGCAACTGGCCGCGTCTGCCGCCGCGCGGTTGTGCGATTTGCCGTCCGGGCCGACGGCCATCGGCTACGGCGGCGCGCGCGGCGGCGGGAAATCGCACTGGCTGCTGGCGCAACTCGGGGCCGATGACTGCATGCGTGTCCCCGGCCTGAAATGTTTGCTCCTGAGAAAGGTCGGCAAATCCAATCTGGAGCATTTCGATGACCTGCGGCGCCGGTTATTCAACCGGCTGCCGCACGAGTTTTCGGCGTTTCGCGGCATCCTGTCGTTTGCCAACGGTTCGCGCATTATTGCCGGCCATTTTCAGTCAGAATCGGACATCGACGCCTACTTGGGGCTGGAGTATGACGTCATCGCCGTAGAGGAAGCCACCACCCTGACCGCGCG
This sequence comes from bacterium, assembly GCA_021779435.1. The sequence goes on along the minus strand of JAJYAR010000525.1, from coordinate 1,637 downwards.
CAAATATCAGGACATCACCACCTGCTGTCGCACGTCGAAACCGAACTGGCGACCGCGCATTTACAGCACAACGAATCCCGGTGGTGTCGGGCATTCGTGGTATCGGACGAGGTTCGTCGTGCCGATGCTGGAAAAACGGGAGACCGACACGCGCTTCATTGCGGCCCGCGTGACCGACAACCGGTGGAATAATCCGGAATATGTCCGCGTGCTGGAAAGTTTGTCCGGCTGGCAGAAGCGCGCCTGGCTGGACGGCGATTGGGACATAGCCGCCGGGCAATATTTCACATCGTTCCGGCGCGACGTTCACGTCGTGGGTTCCGTGCCCGAGGGGCCGATGTTCGACGACTCCGTGCCGGAGGGGCAATTATTTGATGAAACGCGCGGCGTCGAGTGGTATGCCGCGATGGACTACGGGTTTGCGCATTACACCGTGGTGCTGCTCGGCTGCCGCGACGGCGACGGCAATACGTTCATCGTCGATGAACACGCCGAGCGGCTGTGGTTGCCGCAGCGGCACGCGGCGGCAATCAAGGCGATGCTGGCCCGCCATCGTGTGGTGGTGCCGGCATGGGGTTCGATGTCGGCCAAGCCGACCAGCCGTCCGCTGGAACTCGGCGACTTGAAACGGTTCGTCGCCGGGGCCGATGTTTTCTCGCGCCAGAGCGATGGGACCACCATCGCCGCGCAATACGCCAAACACGGGATCCAACTGCGTTGCGCCAACACCGACCGGGTGAACGGGTGGGCGGAAATTATGCAGGGATTCGGAGAACCAGACGCGGGCATCGCACCAACGTTGTTTATTCACAAAAGGTGCGGGCGGCTGCTGGAAACGCTGCCGGCCCTCCAGCACAGCCCGAACAAACCAGAGGATGTGTTGAAGGTGGACGCGGACGACGAAGGCATTGGGGGCGATGATGCGGCCGACTGTCTTCGTTACCTGGTGGCGACGAAATCCCGGACGATCACTCAGCGGAAGTTGCGGGGACTATGAGCATGGTGTCGAGAGGTCGCTGACCTTTCGCGCCGGGGTTTGGGGACGACGCGAGTCCCCAACCGCCGAATGGCTGCGCGGCTGACGACCTCAAGGGGCGTCAGCCGCGAAAATTTTTTTTGGCCGCCGTTGGGGTGCCAACGACGGCTCAATGAATGTCCGGCGCCTACGCGGTGCGGAGGGGGCGGAACGGGGCGATGATCTCCGCGAACCACGGGTGGCTCTGGATGGCCTGCGCCAGCTTCTCAATGCGGAAATAAACGGTGCTCTGGCCGATGCCGTGGCGGTCGGCGTAGGCATGGATGCGGGCCAGCGTGCCTGGCTCGCGGACGGCGAGCATGATGGAATAAAGCTCGCGGTGCTCGGCGGGAATCATGGCGGCGATGGCGCGGAGGGCGTCACGGCGGGCGGCGACTTCGTCGGGGGTGAGTCGGCAAGGGTCGGGCATGTGGCAAGCGCGGACGCTGCCGGGGGTGTCGTCGTCGTGGTCGCCGTCGTGCTCTTGAATGGCGAGGTCGGTCATGTGTCGCTGCTGCTCCTTGCCGGCCATGAAGGACAGGACGGCGTGTGAAATCTGCTGCTGGTTGAACTGTGCCTTGCCGGATTGGTTGAAATATCTGGCCGACTGGCCAAGCTCCTT
>JAJYAR010000524.1 GCA_021779435.1 bacterium | reverse complement strand
GGCTGGGCCGGATCCCGGCCGCCGCCAGCTCGACCGCACGCCGGCCGGTCGCCTCCGCGGCGCGCAGGCGGGCCGCATGCACCGCGGGAATGGCGGCGGTGCCGGGCAGCATCATGCCCAGCGCCTCGGCGATGCAGGCCATGGTGCTGGCCGTTCCCATCACCGCGCAGGTGCCCGCGGTGGTCGCCAGAGTTTCCTCGACGGCATCGATCTCGGCCTCGTCGATCTTGCCGGCCCGATACCGGCTCCAGAAACGGCGGCAGTCGGTGCAGGCGCCCAGCCGCTCTCCGCGATGGCGGCCGGTCATCATCGGCCCGGCGACCAACTGGATGGCGGGAATGTCGGCGGAGGCCGCGCCCATCAATTGCGCCGGCACGGTCTTGTCGCAGCCGCCGACCAGGACCACCGCATCCATCGGCTGGGCGCGGATCATCTCCTCGACGTCCATGGCCATCAGGTTCCTGAACATCAGGCTGGTGGGAGAGAGGAAGACCTCGCCCAGGGAAATCGTCGGAAATTCCAGCGGCAATCCGCCCGCGGCGAGCACGCCGCGGCGCACCGCTTCGATCAGTTCCGGGAAGTGCCGGTGGCAATTGTTGAAACCGCTGGCGGAATTGGCGATGCCGACGATCGGGCGCGAGAGCAGGTCATCGGAATAGCCCATGGACTTCGCAAAAGAGCGGCGAAGATAGCGGGCAAAGTCGGGATCGCCGTAGTGGGTCAGGCCACGCCCCAGGCCCTTTGCTTCAGTCATGGCATCCTTCATGCGCGGGCCGCCCGTGGGGCTGTGCAGCGATGGGGTCCCCCGCGATGTCCGCCAGACCAGCATCCTGAACCTGGGGTTCAGAGTGGCCAGCTTCCTGCCGCTTCAGGTGCCTTCGCGCTGCACGGGGCAGAGGAAGGCTCACAACGGCGGCAACTTGGTCGACGGCCCGATGCTTGGATATTGGTTCAAGGAATGTATGGCCTTGACGAGCACCGCGGGGGATTTCCTGGGCGCGGGAAAAGCGAACGGCCGGACGAGCAACGAACTAAAAGAGCTTCTCCTGATCGGCCATCGCAGCGTCCAGACGCGCCTCGATGGCGGCGATTTTACGCGCAAAATCCTGACTGTCAAAGGCGGCAAAGGCGTTGTCGGCGGCGACCTCGACGACGGCTGCCGGCACGGCCTCCCGGGCCGATTTCGAAGCCAGCAGCTCGTGCGCCAGATTGAGTGCCGTCATCATCGCCAGGCGCTCTCCGGTAGCCTTGGTCTGAGCGGCGATCTCGGCCATCTTGGCGTCTACCAGGGATGCCGCCGCGAGCAAGGACTCGCGTTCCTCGGGCGGACAGGCGACGCTGTATTCCCGGCCCAGCAGGGTGATGTCGAGCGTAGGCTGGGCGCTCATTCCGGCAGCCTCTCCATCAGGGCCTCGAGTCGGGTGCGCGCGGTGTCGATCTTGTCGACCAGCAATTGGCGCTCGTCCTCGAGTCCCGCCACGCGGCTGCGCAGGGCCTGATTCTCCGCGCGCAGACTCTGGCAGAACGCGAGGAACTGCTCGATTTTGTTTTCGAGCGCGGTCAGATCGCCTTTCATATTCATAAGTTTGTTGTAAAAATGTTTCTCGGTCAAGCAATAACGGGCGGTTTTGAAGGTGCTTTGGAGTAAACGGCCGAAGCCGCCGCGGCCGATAAATATCCGCGCCTGCCGCTTTGCGGTAGACTCCCGGCTCGCCGCAGCGTCTTGCGGCGCAGATGTCCGCGGTGCCCGGACGGCAAAATCCGCCGTCGGGTGAAACGGGAAACTGGTGCGCGCCGCGTCTTGACGCAATGCCAGTGCTGCCCCCGCAACGGTAAGGAAGCGCGAGTCCATCGATGCGCCACTGAGCGAACCGCTCGGGAAGGCGATGGATTAAATCTTCCGAGCCCGGAGACCGGCCACGGACATCGACGAGCGGAAACGTCGCGGGGGAGCGACGGCCGGTGCGCGAATGTCCCACGTCACGCCCCTCCAGCCTCCATCTCCTGCGCGTTGCCAAATGCAACCACCCGGCCCGCGGGGACGCAGGCCGGCAATGGAGAATCTCATGTCCAAACCCATCCGCCTCACGGCGCTCGCACTCGCCCTTCCGTATGCGCTCAGTTTCGCTCTCCCGTCCTTCGCCGCCAGCGACCTGGGCACCGTCGTCGTCACCGCGACGCGCCAACCTCAGCGCGCCGACGAGCTGCTCGCTGATGTCAGTGTTCTGAATCGCGCCGATATAGAGCAGGCCGGTCAATCCACGCTTGCCGAACTGCTGGCGCAACAACCCGGAATTCAGTCGAGCAGCAACGGCGGCCCCGGCAAAACATCCAGTCTGTACATCCGCGGCGCCAACCCGGACCAGACCCTGGTCCTGATCGACGGTGTACGCATCGGTTCGGCCACTCTCGGCACGCCTGCACTGGAGCAGATCCCTTTGTCTCAGGTGGAACGCATCGAAATCCTGCGCGGGCCCGCATCGGCGCTCTATGGAGCCGATGCCATCGG
>JAJYAR010000523.1 GCA_021779435.1 bacterium | reverse complement strand
TGCAGGACCGCATCCTGGCCGACTTCAAGGCCAAGTCGGGTGTCCGGTCCGCCACGGGTACGGCTACTACATTCCCCGACGCGCAGACCCGTATCATCAGCGCCCCTGAAGGCAATCCTGAGTGGGACTGCTGGGAGACCATCGGTGAGCGGCTTCCTCCCATCATCCAGACCAAAAGGGCTCTGGCCGTCGATCCGTCGACCATGAAGAACTGGAAGTCCATCCGCCCGCTCTTCACCACACAGGGGGCCGAATTGGCCCTCGCCTGGACCCAGTCACGAGGCGTGAATCATGCCCAGAAAGCCGCGGGTTCTCTGCGTGATTGGCACCCGGCCCGAGGCGATCAAGATGGCCCCGGTGGTGCTCGCGCTTAAGGCCAAGCCTGGCCTGGACGTCGTCGTGCTCAAGACCGGCCAGCATGGCGATCTGGTGGACCCGATCCTGGACTGGTTCGGCGTGGCCGCGGATCACGACCTGCGGTTCATGGAGCGCGGGGTGCCATTCGCGGACGCCGCCGGCCGGCTTTCGGAATCGCTCGCCGGGGCGCTTGCCGTGATCCGGCCGGCGCTCGCGCTGGCGCAGGGCGATACGACCTCGGTGGTGGCGACCGCGCTCGCGTGTGCCTGCTCGGGCGTCCCGTTTGGCCATGTCGAGGCCGGACTCAGGAGCGGGAATCTCAAGTCGCCATTTCCCGAGGAAGCCAATCGCGTCGTCGCCTCCCATCTGGCCGATCTGCATTTCGCGCCGACGGTCGGCGCGCTTACGAATTTGATGCGTGAAGGAGTCGGTCGGCATGCGATTCTGGTCTTTGGCAATACGGTCATCGACGCCCTGCTCTCGACGGCGAGGCGAGTCGGTTCCGCGGGGATCGCGGGCGCGCGTGGCCGCCGCGTGATCCTGGCGACGGCCCATCGCCGCGATTCGCTGGGAGCGCCGCTGGAGGGGATCTGCCGCGCCCTCGCCAGCTTACACGATCGGTTTCCCGACGTCCTGGTCGTCTGGCCTGTCCATCCCAACCCCGAAATTCGCCCGGTGGTCGAGCGCATCCTGGGCGGGCTTGAGCGAGTCAGGCTCGTCCAGCCGCTCGACTATGAATCATTCGTGGCCGCCATGAAGGCATCGACCCTGGTCCTGACCGATTCCGGCGGCATTCAAGAAGAAGCGCCAGCGCTCGGCAAGCCGGTGCTCGTGATGCGCGAGGAAACCGAGCGCCCGGAGGCGATCTTTCATGGTGTCGCCCGGCTGGTGGGGCGCGACCCGGATCGGATCGTGTCGGAGGCGAGCCGGCTGCTCACGATCGCTTGCGCTTACAACGAGATGGCACGGGGAGCGAGCCCCTATGGCGACGGTAAGGCGGCCCTGCGAATCGCGGAGCGGGTGAGGGGCTTCGTTGGAACCGCGGGCACGCTGCCCGCCACGGGTTAAGCGGTTCGCTGAACCTCAGCCGGCTTCCCGACTTTCGATGAACTCCCTGAGTCGCTGACGGCTCTTGAGGGCGAAGGAAAAGACGGGATGCGATTCCCATTTTTCGAGTCGGGTGCGCCAGCCGTGGGCGAGTTCGCGGACGCGGGCGAGTTCCTCTTGCGTTTCACGGAGGCTGGATTGGAGAGAGCCGATCTGTCCCCAGGCCGCGCTCAGGCGGTCGTGGGCGTCGGTGAGCCGGGCCTCCCGCTCGGCAAGCTGAGCCATCGCGACGCCGAGGGCCTCTCGGGCTTGGTCCCGGCCTGTCTCGGCCTGGTGAACCGCGTTCTTCGTCTGGTCCAACCGCTCGCGAGTCGCCTGCCATTCCGCCAGCCGCCGCCGTTCGATGGCCCGGGCGTCGGTCTCGAGCTGCTCCAGATTCTCGGGTGAAGCGAACGACGTGGCCGGTTCGCCGCGAAGGGCCTCGTAGTGTTCCTGAGCCGGGTGGGGGACCGTGGCCGGTTCATGATGGATGCACGATGGGTCGAATACGTCGACCGCCGCGGCCGCCCGCCAGGTGAGCCCACACCGAGGGATGATCTCCTCAAGTCTTTTCAGATAGTTCGAGCCGAGGCAAAGACACGGCGGAGCGTCCGGGAACTCGCCCAGGATCGCGCGAATCCGGCTCAGATGCACCCCCACCATATCGAGCGAATCCCAGTAAGAGAGCAGTGCCTCACGGCGCGTGACCAGGCTCATGGCGATCTCGTGCGGGGAGCGGACGAGCCCTACCGGGACGACCCGGACATCCGGGAACGATTCCAACACCCCGCGCCAGAAAGGCCAGGCGAGCACCGTTCGAGGGTCCTTGAAGCCCGACACCGGTCCCGAGTCGACGAGCGCCCGCACCATCGCCCGCCCCTGGGCGTAAAGCTCGTCGGGAATGTGGACTCCGCATGCCCAAACCCCATCGGCGGCGACGAAGCGCGATAGGATCTCTGGCGAGTCCGGCAAGTCGTCCTTGAAACCATGCGCCAGCGACAGGATCTGCTGATTGAGCAGCATGAACGGGACCGCCTCGAAGTGGCCGTAGGGGTTCGATGGGGCCGCGCC